>NZ_JBHJWQ010000047.1:0-36918 GCF_042266885.1 Streptomyces sp. NPDC056061
GCGTCAGCGGCTCGGTGGCGAACCGCCAGGTCGCCAGCTCCACCGGTCCGTCGTACCGCGGCCCGCGGCTCTGTCGTACTGCGGTGTCGTGCGCTCAGGCGGACTTCCTGCTGTCCCGAGGATGCACGGCGATGTTCATGGCTCCGGAGCGAAGGACGGCCAGCCTCTCGGCCAGCACCTCCTCGAGTTCCTCGCGGGTGCGCCGCTCCATGAGCATGTCCCAGTGCGTACGCGCGGGCTTGCCCTTCTTCTCCTCGGGGCCATCCCCGTCCACCAGGAGTGCCATGGCGCCGCACGCCTTGCACTCCCACTCCGGCGGAATTTCCGCCTCTACCGAGAACGGCATCTCGAATCGATGTCCGTTCTGGCATGCGTACTCCACCGCCTGGCGCGGGGCCAGATCGATGCCGCGGTCCGTCTCGTAGCTGGTAACCACGAGTCGCGTGCCGCGGAGAGCTCGCTCACTCATGAATCGTGCCTCCCGGGCTTGTCGCCCACAGGACAGGTGTCGCTGTCGTCGTCATCCGGTCAACGTCCGGTCGGCCGTAAAGATTCCCGTCGCCGGTCATGCGTCGCCCGTCGTGCCGCTGCTTCTTCTGGGTTGAGGTACCCGCCAACGCCCGGTTTGTCACATCCGGTGGAAGTTGTCACCCAACGGTTTTGCTTCTTCCACTCGCAGTAACGGTCCTCCGGGCAGGCCAAAGGCGTACACTACCGGCCTTTCACTTCAACGTCTAAATCCGTTCCGGAACGGGGTTCCCCGCAGCCGCCACGGCCCGGCGGACCGGCACCCTCGCGAGCAGCACGGAACCGACCACGAAGAAGATCACCAGCGAGATGATCGCGTCCCGGTAGCTCCCGGTCAGCTGGTAGGCGACACCGAACACCAGCGGCCCGAGCCAGCTGAGTCCCCGGTCGCTCATCTCGTACGCGGAGAAGTACTCGGCCTCCTTGCCGCGCGGCACCAGATGGGAGAAGAGCGAGCGCGACAGCGCCTGGCTGCCGCCGAGCACCATGCCGATGGCCGAGGCCAGGACGTAGAAGAAGACCGGCTTCCCGGCGGGCAGGAAGTAGCCGGCGACGAGGATCAGCGTCCAGACGACGAGCGAGCCGAGGATCGTGCGCTTCGCGCCGTACAGCCGGGCCAGCCGCCCCATCCCCAGCGCCCCCGCCACCGCGAGCACCTGCACCAGCAGCACCGCCGTGATCAGCGTGGTCTGGTCGAGGCCCAGTTCCTCGGAGCCGTACACCGAAGCCTGGGAGATCACCGTCTGCACGCCGTCGTTGTAGACGAGGTAGGCCAGCAGGAAGGAGAGCGTGAGCGGATGGCGACGCATGTCGCTCAGGGTGGCCATCAGCTGCCGCCACCCGGAACCGACGGCTCCTTCGCCGCCGGGCGCCACCCGCCGGTCGCGCAGCCGACGCAGCGGCACGAGGGTGAAGGCGCCCCACCAGACACCGGCCGAGGCCAGGCAGATCCGCACCGCGTCCGACTCGGACAGGCCGAAGGAGTCGTGGCCGGTGTACAGGACCAGGTTCAGCACGAGGACGAACGCGCCCGAGGTGTAGCCGAACGCCCAGCCGCGCGAGGAGACCGCGTCCCGCTCCTCCGGTTCGGCGATCTGGGGCAGGTAGGCGTTGTAGAGCACCATCGACACCGAGACCGAGGCGTTCGCCACGATCAGCAGGAACGCGCCGAGCAGATAGCGGTGGCCTTCCAGGAAGAACATTCCGGTGGTGGCGGCGGCCCCCACATAGGCGGCGGTCGCCAGCAGCGGCTTCTTGCGGCCCGTGCGGTCCGCGGCGGCCCCCGCGATCGGCATCATGATCACCGCGACCACGACGGACACCGAGACCGAGTAGGCGAAGAGGGATCCGGCGCGCACCGGTATGCCGAGCGGGTGGACGAACCCGTCGGCGTCGGCGGCGGCCTTGGCTATCGAGGTCAGGTACGGGCCCAGGAACACCGTCAGGACGCTCGTCGAATAGACGGAGCAGGCGAAGTCGTAGAAGTACCAGCCCCGTTGTTCCCGTCTGCGGCTCGCGGCGTCGGACGTGCCCCCCGCCGGGTCCTTCGTCGGCCCGGCGGCCTCCGCGGTCTCGGTACTCAAGTCGCTCCCCTCGTCTCTCCCCGTGAGTCCCCGTGCACGACGGGCATCAGGCCCAGGCCCCGCGTTCGCTCAGTACCGTGCGCAGCGTCTCGATGTGATCGGTCATGATGCCATCGACACCGAGGTCGAGGAGTGCCGCCATCCGACCGGGCTCGTTCACCGTCCAGACGTGCACCTGGAGGCCGCGGGCGTGCGCCGCGCGTACGAAGCGCCGGTCGACCACCCTGATGCCGTTCTGGCTCTCCGGCACCTGCGCGCACACCGCGCCGGAGCGCAGCGCCGCCGGGATGCCGTACGAGCGCAGCCGCAGGCCCAGCACCCCGCGCACGCCGTAGGAGGTGGCCAGCCGGGGCCCGGCCAGGCGGTGGGCCGCTGCCACCCGGGCCTCCGAGAAGGAGCCCACGCACACCCGGTCCCAGGCGTTCGTGCGGCGGATCAGTTCGATCAGCGGGACCAGCGCGGACCCGGCCTTGATGTCGACGTTCCAGCGTGCCTGCGGGAAGGTCTCCAGGAGCTCCTCGAACAGCGGCAGCGGCTCCCGGCCCGCCACTCTGGCCCGCCGCACCTCGCTCCACGGCAGCTCCGCTATCCGGCCCCGGGAGTCCGTCACCCGGTCCAGGGTCGTGTCGTGGAAGGCCACCAGGCGGCCGTCCGCCGTGCAGTGCACGTCGGTCTCGAAGTAGCGGTATCCGGCGTCGGCGGCGCGGCGGAAGGCGGCCGTCGTGTTCTCGATCCCGTCCGCGGCGCCGCCTCGGTGGGCGAAGGGGATCGTCGCGGGATGGTCCAGGTAGGGGTGGCGTACAGAGGTCACCGCGGCAGTATGGCCTGCCCCGGTGTCCGGGCGGTGACGGCGGCGTCGCCGGAGACCGGCCCGGACGCGTCGTCCGGCCCCTCGGCGGACTGCCCGTCGCCGGACGGCCCCTCGGCGGACGGTCCGGTGCCGCCGTCCCGTTCGCCGTCGGACGCGAAGAGACGCAGGAAGAACTGGGCGAGCGGGCCGATGGCCAGGGCATACACCACCGTGCCCGCGCCGAGGGAGCCGCCGAGCGCGAACCCCGTCACCACGACCGCCAGCTCGATCGTCGTCCGGACGAGCCGGATCGAGCGGCCGGTCCGTGCGTGCAGGCCGGTCATGAGACCGTCGCGCGGACCCGGGCCGAACCGCGCGGCGATGTACAGGCCCGTGGCGATCCCGTTGACCAGCACGCCCGCGACCATCACGGCGATCCGCGCCGTGATGCCGTGCACATCGGGCACGAGCGCGAGCGTGCCGTCCATGGCGATGCCGATGACGAAGACGTTGGAGACGGTGCCGAGGCCGGGGCGCTGCCTGATCGGTATCCACAGCAGCAGGACGACGGCACCGACGACGATCGAGACGACGCCGATGGACAGTCCGGTGCGCTCGGCCAGCCCCTGATGGAGCACTCCCCAGGGTTCGAGGCCGAGACCTGCGCGGACCAGGAGTGCCGAGCTCGCCCCGTACAGCGCGAGACCGACGTAGAGCTGGAGGAGCCGTCGGGCCAGGTGCGCCCCGCGAGGGGCAGGGGTGATGGACAAGAGTGCCCCCTGGTGTGGTGGAAGTGGACTGCTGCGTGTCACTCTGTGGCAGGGGATCGGCGGTCAACTATGGCCAATCCGAGGAAGGTGGACTGATTTCCATGGCCGAATGGACTTCGGCGGTCGGCGCGGCGCAACTCGCTCGGCAGCTCCGCGCCCAGCGCCGCCCCGCCGGACCGGGCACCCGCAAGCCGCCTGCCTACCGCGCGCTCGCGGACGGCGTGCGGCTGCTCGTCCTGGAGGGCAGGGTGCCGGTGGCGGCCCGGCTGCCCGCCGAGCGCGAACTGGCCCTCGCCCTGTCCGTCAGCCGGACCACCGTCGCCGCCGCGTACGAGGCGCTGCGCACCGAGGGGTTCCTGGAGTCCCGTCGCGGTGCGGGCAGCTGGACCGCCGTGCCCGCCGGGAATCCCCTGCCCGCACGCGGCCTGGAACCGCTGCCGCCGGAGTCGCTCGGTTCGATGATCGATCTGGGCTGCGCCTCGCTGCCGGCCCCGGAACCGTGGCTGACCCGGGCGGTCCAGGGCGCTCTGGAGGAGCTTCCGCCCTACGCCCACACGCACGGCGACTACCCGGCGGGCCTGCCCGCGCTGCGGCAGATGATCGCCGACCGCTACACCGGCCTCGGCGTCCCGACCATGCCCGAGCAGATCATGGTCACCACCGGCGCGATGGGCGCGATCGACGCGATCTGCCATCTGTTCGCCGGCCGCGGCGAGCGGATCGCGGTGGAGTCGCCGAGCTACGCCAACATCCTGCAGCTGATGCGGGAGGCGGGCGCCCGGCTGGTGCCGGTGGCGATGGAGGAGGGCCTCGGCGGCTGGGACATGAACCGGTGGCGGCAGGTGCTGCGGGAGGCGGCGCCCCGGCTCGCCTACGTCGTCGCCGACTTCCACAACCCCACGGGCGCGCTGGCCGACGAGGACCGCCGCCGCGCCCTGGTGGACGCGGCCCGCTCGGCCGGAACGGTGCTGGTCGTCGACGAGACCATGAACGAGCTGCGCCTCGATCCCGACCTGCGGATGCCGCGCCGGGTCTGCGCCTTCGACCCGTCCGGTTCCACGGTCCTCACCGTCGGTTCGGCGAGCAAGGCGTTCTGGGCCGGTATGCGGATCGGCTGGGTGCGTGCCGCCCCGGACGTCATCCGCAGCCTGGTCGCTGCTCGGGCCTATGCCGACATGGGTACGCCCGTCCTGGAGCAGTTGGCCCTCAACTGGCTGATGAGCACCGGTGGTTGGGAGGAGGCGGTGCAGGTCCGGCGCGAACAGGCACGGGAGAACCGGGACGCGCTCGTCGCCGCCGTCCGCCGGGAGCTGCCGGACTGGGAGTTCTCGGTGCCGGACGGCGGGCTGACGCTCTGGGTGCGCACGGGCGGACTCTCCGGCTCGCGGCTGGCGGTGGCGGGGGAGCGGGTCGGGGTGCGGGTGCCGTCCGGACCCCGGTTCGGGGTGGACGGCGCCTTCGAGGGGTATGTGCGGCTGCCGTTCACCGTGGCGGGGCCGGTCGCGGACGAGGCGGCCGTGCGGCTCGCCGCGGCGGCGCGGCTGGTGGGCACGGGGGCGGGCGCGGAGATCGAGGCGCCGCGCACCTTCGTGGCCTGAGCGAGCCGGGCGGCCGGGCCGCGGACCGATTCCGTGCCCGAGCGGCCGGGCGCCGCTGTGACGGTGCGGCGCGGATGCAGTCCTTCACCATGGGGCGCCGGGCGGGCCGGATCCTCACCCCCGTACGGCTCGGAGCGCCGCCGCCCGGTCGTCGGCCTTCACGGGGCTGTGGGCCGGCACCGCGGTCGGGGCCGTGTCGAGTGGGACGGCCGTCTCCACGGGCCGCGCCTCCACCGCCGGCTCGGCGGGGGCCTGCCGTTCGGGCAGCAGGGCCAGCACGGCCTGCCGCTGCGCCTCGCCGGTCGCCTCGTCGTACGGATCGGGGGTGGCCGGGACCTGGAGCCGCAGCACCGGCCCCGTGCCCAGCCGCGCGTACCCCCGGCCGGGCGGGACGTCCGGTGTCGGGGTGGTGTGCGGTTCGACGCCGAGCACCGCCTCGATCTGGTCACCGGAGCAGGGGCCGAGCACGACGCGGGCCCGGGTGTGGGCCCGCACGGATTCCCCGAGGGTGTCCAGGTCGTCGAACTGGTCGGCCAGCACCACCGTGACATGGGCCGCCCTGCCGTGCCGCAGCGGCAGCCGGAGCAGCTCCCGGAGGTCGGGCCCGCCGTCGCCGGCCGCCAGGTGGCCGAGCACCCCGGGCCGGTCCAGCAGGATCCAGAGCGGGCGCCTGATGTCGTCGGGCGCGGGGTGACCGGCCTGCCGGGCGCGGTTCGCGGTGATCAGCCGCCGCTCCGTCTCGTTGGCGGCCCATTCCAGGGTCGCCGACGCGCCGTCCGGGCCGCACTCCACCGCGAGCACGCCGTCGCGTCCGGCCAGGCAGGCGTACTCGCCGGTGCCGTGCCCCTCGACGATGAGCACGTCACCGTGCCGGAGCGCCTGCAGGGCGATGGAGCGCAGCAGGGTGGTGGTGCCGCTGCCGGGCGGGCCGACGATCAGCAGATGGGGTTCGGTCGATCGGGCGCCGGTCCGCCAGACGACGGGGGACGCGTCCCTGGTCGTGCCGTCGTCCGTCACGGGAACGGTGCGCTGCACCGCGTCGGCGTCGGTGAAACCCAGCACCGTCTCGCCGGGCGCGGTGACGAAGCGCTGGGCACCGATCGAGGTGGGTAGCGGGTCGAGCACGGTCATGACGAGGTGGTTGCGCTCCTCGTCCCAGACGAAGCGGTACTCGCGACCGCGTCCCGACTTGGCGTGCAGCAACTGCTCGATCCGGGCGCGCGAGGCGGCCTCGCCGTCGGTGAAGTGGGCGGGATAGGACACCTGCAGGCGGGTCAGGCGTCCGTCGCCGTCGAAGGCGTACCCGCTGAACGCCTTCGTCCAGTCGCCGCCGCGGGAGAACAGCGGGCCCGGGTCGTCGGCCACGGAGAAGTAGGGCACGAGCGCCTCGTACAGGGTCCGCAGCCGCCCCGTCTCCGCCTCGTCCGGTCCGGTCCGCACGGGAGCGCGCTCCCGTCCCTTCCAGGCTGCGGCGCCCATCACCGAGACCAGGGTGATGATCGATCCGTACGGGACCATGGCGACCATGAAGACGCAGGCCGCGACGGCGAACAGCGCCGGACCGCGCTTGTCCTTGGGCGTCGCGGCCCACTTCCGGCGTCCGGCTCCCGCCAGCAGCCGCAGACCGCGGATGACCGTGATCAGCGGTTGGAGGACGTCGGTGGCGCTGTCGGTGGCCGTGCGCGCGAACTCGCGACCGCGAGTGATCGAGGCGCTGCCGCTGCTGAGGATGCGGGGGAGTGGTCGCCGGGCCACGTCGGTCTCCTGAACCTGAAGGGGTGGAAGCGGTCGCGGAGGGTCAGAACTTGATCCCGCCCAGGAGGCCGGCGAGGCTCGCGCCGCCCGCGGTGATGCTCGGTGCGATGGCGGTGCCCGCCAGATAGAACCCGAACAGGGCGGTGACGAGGGCGTGCGAGGCCTTGAGGCCGTCCTTCCTGAAGAACAGGAAGACGATGATGCCGAGAATGACTACGCCTGACATGGACAGGATCATGAGAGTTCTCCTGGTTGGTGGGACGGTCACCATGAGCCCTTCCAGGTTCACCGGAAGTATCTCTGCGATAAAAGTCGCATTCGGGTGAAAAGTCGTTATTTTCACTTGAATGGCCGACGGGAGGGGGTGGTTGGCCGGAACGTCCGGGGCCGTGTGCGGCACGACCGCGGGCAGGTGCGATTCCCGCCGCGGCGGGGGCCGGGTCATTCACGCCGTAGGGCAGTACTCTGTCGGTTCACTCGTGCGCCCCGGCGCACAGCTCAGCAGGTCAACAGTGGTGAAACCGGTTCAAGGAAGGCAGTCCGTGCGATGAGTGGAACCCCCGATCCCGAGGTGGTCGAACTGGCGACGAAGGTCTTCGACCTGGCCCGTCGCGGCGAGACCGACACGCTCCTCGCGTACGTCGACGCGGGCGTGCCCGCGAACCTCACCAACGACCGGGGCGATTCCCTGCTGATGCTCGCCGCCTACCACGGCCACGCCGCCGCGGTCACCGCCCTCGTCGAGCGCGGTGCCGACCCGGACAGGGCCAACGACCGCGGGCAGACGCCGCTCGCCGGGGCCGTCTTCAAGGGCGAGAACGAGGTGATCGAGGCACTGCTCGCGGCGGGCGCCGACCCGGCGGCCGGCACGCCCTCCGCGCTGGACACCGCCCGCATGTTCGGCAAGGCCGACCTGCTGGAACTCTTCGGCGCCCGCTGACGGGGTACGCGGTAAATGTGGTCGCGGTGGCGAAATGACTGGGTCATCATGACGTCGCGGGCCCGGTCCGGGCCAACGACGAGAGGCAGAGGAAGATGCTCTACACCAAGCGGAAGACGGCGGGCGGCCGATCATGTTGCTGCGCGGCGTAGTGCCCCACCGGGCACTAGGAACTGCACAGTCCCGGTTGCGTCGACAGCTTGATGTGAGGCCTTTCCATGTTTGATCCGTTCATAGCGCCGAGCGGCACCCTGCTCGGCCTGCTGCAGAGGGGCCGCGGCGACGGCACACTCCACGCACTCGCCGCACCGCGCACCGAGGCCCTGGCGGCCCTCAACCACTGCGTCCTGAGCGACCCCCGCCTCGACTGGCAGGTGGAGAACCGCTCCCTCTACTACGCGCGCCTGTACCTCGACCTCGACGGCGGCACCGAGGAGATCGCGCGTCACCTGTGCGATGCCGAGGACCACCTCGACACCGACGACTCGCGCACCGGCCTGGCCCTCTCCGTACTCGGCCACCTCGCCTCGTACGGGCGCGACGACGCCATGGCCCTGCTGCGGCGGTACGCCGCGACCGGCTCCAACTGGGCCTGGGCCCTCGACGAGCTCGCGCTGCGCGACGACGACGCGGGGCTCCGCGCCCTCGCCGAACCCGTGCTCGGCCGCTTCCCGGTCACCGAGGAGGGCGAGGCCGAGCTCGCTGCCGCGGTGCGCGACGCCTTCGAACCGCGCCCCTGGCGCCTGTGGGCCGACGACCCGCGCGAAGCGGTGGGCGCACGGGTCAGGGCCGCCTCCGAACAGGGCTCCTTCGACCGCTGGCAGCGGCAGATGCGCCCCGGAGGCCCCCGCCCCGGCTGGAGCGTCCAGGCCGTCTTCGACTGGGCCCGGCAGGGCCTCGAACGCGGCAGCGCGCTCCATGTCCCCGCCGCCCGCTGCCTCACCGCCGTGGCCGGTCCCGAGGACCGTCCCACCATCGTCGAGGCCGCCCGCAGCGGCCCCGAGGCCGCCCGCTGCGCTGCCTTGCACTACCTGGCCGAGGCCGCCGACCCGGTCGTCCTCGACCTGATCGAGAGCGCCGCGGCCGACCCCTCGCGCATCGTCGCCGAAGCCGCGGTCGCCGCCTTCGAGCGGATGTGCGGCGAGGCGGCCGTGGAGCGCGCCAGGCGCTGGGCCCGGCGACCGGACGCGCTGGGCGCCTCCGCTTCCGGCGTGCTCGCCTGCCGGGGCTCCGTGCAGGACACCCCTCTGGTCCTCGGCGCGCTCCGCGACGCCGTACGGGGCGAGGGCCCGGACGCGCCACGCCTGTGGACCCTCGTCGACGGGGCGGGCCGCCTCGGCATCGCCTGTGCCGCACCCGTACTGCGCCACGTCTACCGCGAGACCTCCTCGTCGCACCTGCGCGGCCGGGCGGCCCGCGCCCTGGCCGCCACCGACCCCTCGTTCGCCACCGGATTCGCCGTCGAATGCCTGTGGGACTGCGAGGAGACCACCCGGGAGGTCGCCGCGCTGCACGCGGAGACCGGCGACATCAGGGTTGCCGAGCGGCTGCGCAGGCTCGCCGCGGACCCGGCCGAGGAGGCCGAGGTGCAGACGGCGGTGCGCAGCAGGATCGGACCGGACACGCCCGCGCCCTGAACGGCCATGGTCCGACCGGTCACCCGTCCACGCCGAGTCCCGGCGCGCGACGTGGACGGGTGACCGGTACGGGCGGCCCATCGGCGATCCGCCGCCACACGTACGGCCCTTCGTCCGCAAGTGCCGATGCGCCACCACGCGTATGTCCCGTCGCCCGCAAGCGGCGATCCACCGCCACCACGTGCGGACCTTCGTCCGCAAACGCACGTCCCCGCAGTCCGTGCCGCGTCAGTATGGAGGAATGACCGGACAGTGGGAGTTCTGGATCGACCGGGGCGGGACGTTCACCGATGTCGTGGGCCGGGCCCCCGACGGACGCCTCGTCACCCGCAAGCTGCTCTCCCACGCCCCGGACCGCTACCGCGACGCGGCCGTCGCCGGAATCCGGGCGCTGCTGGACCTCGGCCCCGCCGACCCGGTCCCCGCCGACCGCGTCGGCACCGTGAAGATCGGCACCACCGTCGCCACCAACGCCCTGCTGGAGCGGCGCGGGGAGCCGACCGTCCTCGTCATCACGCAGGGCTTCCGGGACGCGCTGCGCATCGCCTACCAGAACCGGCCCCGGCTCTTCGACCGCCGAATCCTGCTGCCCGAGGCCGTGTACGACCGGGTCGTCGAGGTCCCCGAACGGATCGACGCCCGCGGCCGGGTCGTGACACCGCTGGACCGCGAGGCAGTGGCCGAGCGGCTGCGGGCGGTCCGGGCCGAGGGCCTGAGCAGCGCGGCCGTCGTCCTGATGCACGGTCACGGTCACCCCGAGCACGAGATCGCCGTGGCCGCCGAGGCCCGCGCGGCGGGCTTCGCACACGTCAGCTGCTCGCACGAGGTGAGCCCGCTGATCAAGCTCGTACCGCGCGGTGACACCACCGTCGTCGACGCCTACCTCTCGCCGATCCTGCGCCGCTACGTCGACGGGATCGCCCGGGAACTCCCCGGCATCCGGCTGATGTTCATGCAGTCCAACGGCGGACTGCGGGAAGCCGCCCACTTCCGGGGCAAGGACGCGGTGCTCTCCGGACCGGCCGGCGGCGTGGTCGGGATGGCCCGCACCTCCGAACAGGCCGGATTCCATCGGGTCATCGGCTTCGACATGGGCGGCACGTCCACCGACGTGTCGCACTACGCGGGTGAGTTCGAGCGCGAACTCGGCACCCAGGTGGCCGGTGTCCGCATGCGCGCCCCCATGATGAGCATCCATACCGTCGCGGCCGGCGGCGGCTCCGTCCTGCACTTCGACGGCCAGCGCTACCGCGTCGGACCCGACTCGGCGGGCGCCGATCCCGGACCCGCCTGCTACCGCCGCGGCGGGCCGTTGACCGTCACCGACGCCAACGTCATGCTCGGCCGCGTCCAGCCCGCCCACTTCCCGGCCGTCTTCGGACCGGACGGCGATCTCCCGCTCGACGCCGATCTCGTCCGGCGTCGTTTCGAGGCCCTCGCCGACGAGGTGACCCGGGCCACCGGGACCCGCCGCACGGCGGCCCGGGTCGCCGCCGGTTTCCTGGAGATCGCCGTGCTCAACATGGCGAACGCGGTCAAGAAGATCTCCGTGCAACGCGGACACGACATCACCCGCTACGCCCTCACCGGCTTCGGCGGCGCCGGCGGCCAGCACGTCTGCGCCGTCGCCGACGCCCTGGGCGTCGACACGGTCCTGGTACCGCCCCTGGCCGGTGTGCTCTCCGCGTACGGCATCGGGCTCGCCGACGCCACCGCGATGCGCGAACAGTCCGTCGAGGCACCGCTGAACGAGGAGACCCGCACCGCCGTCGGCGACCTCTGCGACACCCTCGCCGACCGCACCCGCGCCGACCTGCTCGCCGACGGCATCCCCGACGAGGCGATCGGCACCCGCGCCCGGGTGCTGCTGCGCTACGCGGGCACCGACGCCGCGCTGCCCGTGGACCTCGACAACTCGGCCGCCATGACCCAGGCGTTCACCGTCCGGCACCGCGCACGCTACGCGTTCACCATGGACAAACCCCTGGTCGTCGAGGCGGTGTCGGTCGAGGCGACCGGCACGTCCGGCCGGCACCGCCCGCCCCCGCCCGCCCCCGCGCCCCGCGCGGGCGAGGAGCCCCGTCGGCACGACACGGTGCGGATGTACACCGAGGACCGGTGGCAGGACACCCCGCTCCACCGGCGCGAGGACCTGCACCCCGGGGACACCGTGACCGGTCCCGCAGTGATCGCCGAGGCGGACGCCACCACCGTCGTCGACCCCGGCTGGCGGGCCGTCCTCGCCGGGACCGGCCACCTGGTGCTCACCCGCGTCAGCCCCCGCCCCGACCGCACCGCCGTCGGCACCCGGGTCGACCCCGTCATGCTGGAGATCTTCAACAACCTCTTCATGTCGATCGCCGAACAGATGGGCGTGCGACTGGAGAACACCGCCCACTCCGTCAACATCAAGGAACGTCTCGACTTCTCCTGCGCGCTCTTCGACGCCGACGGCAACCTGATCGCCAACGCCCCGCACATCCCCGTCCACCTCGGTTCCATGGGGGAGTCCATCAAGGAGGTGCTGCGCCGAAACGACGGCACCATGCGCCCCGGCGACGCGTACGCCATCAACGACCCGTACCACGGAGGCACCCACCTGCCCGACGTCACCGTGGTGACGCCGGTGTTCGACGAGACCGGTGACGGGCCGCCCGAACTGCGGTTCCTCGTGGCCTCGCGCGGACACCACGCCGAGATCGGCGGCATCACCCCCGGCTCCATGCCTGCCTTCAGCCGGACCGTCGACGAGGAGGGGGTGCTGTTCGACAACTGGCTGCTGGTGCGCGACGGCCGCCTGCGCGAGGCCGAGACGCGCGAACTGCTCACCTCCGCCCCGCACCCCTCGCGCGACCCGGACACCAACCTCGCCGACCTCCGCGCCCAGATCGCCGCGAACGAGAAGGGAATCGCCGAACTGAGGCGCATGGTGGACCAGTTCGGCCCCGATGCCGTCGCCGCGTACATGGGGCACGTCCAGGACAACGCCGAGGAGTCCGTCCGCCGCATCGTCGCCACGCTGCACGACGGCTCCTGCCGGTACGAGACCGACAGCGGCGCGGTCATCCGGGTCGCCCTCACCGTGGACCGGGCCGCCCGCGCGGCCGTCGTCGACTTCACCGGCACCTCGCCGCAGCAGCCGGGAAACTTCAACGCGCCGAAGTCCGTGGTCATGGCGGCGGTGCTGTACGTCTTCCGGACCCTGGTCGCCGACGACATCCCGCTCAACAGCGGCTGCCTCAAGCCCCTGGACGTCAGGATTCCGGAGGGCTCCATGCTGGCGCCCGTCTTCCCGGCGGCCACCGTTGCGGGCAACGTGGAGACCTCCCAGGCCGTCACCGGCGCGCTCTACGCGGCACTCGGCGTCCAGGCCGAGGGCTCGGGCACCATGAACAACCTCACCTTCGGCAACGACCGCGTCCAGTACTACGAGACCGTGGCCAGCGGTTCCGGCGCCGGTGACGGCTTCGACGGCGCCGACGCCGTCCAGACCCACATGACCAACTCCCGCCTCACCGACCCCGAGATCCTCGAATGGCGCTACCCCGTGCTGCTGGAGAGCTTCCGAGTGCGGGACGGCAGCGGCGGCAGGGGACGCCGGCACGGCGGCCGCGGTGTGGAACGGCGCCTGCGCTTCCTCGAACCGGTCACCGTCGCCCTGCTCTCCGGCCACCGCCGGGTCCCGCCCTACGGCATGGCGGGCGGTGAACCCGGAGCCCTCGGCGAACAGTACGTCGAACGCGCCGACGGCCGGACGGTCACCCCGCTGCGCGGCTGCGACACCGCCGAGCTGGAACCGGGCGACGTCCTGGTGCTCCGCACGCCCGGCGGCGGCGGATACGGCACCCCGGAACCGGACCCCGGACACCGCCCCCGGAACACCGGTTGCGACGGCGTCCGGCCCTGAGACCGCCGACGCTCCGCCACCGCCCGGAAGAGACGGGCGCTTCTGCGCCGTTTCGACCGTTGTCGGTGCGAGGACCTAATCTGTGCACCGTGACTTCGCCTGCCTACACGGACGACGCCGCGCCCCAGCCCGGCGCGGGGCCGAGGCCCGCACCGGGCCCGGCCGCCGACGAGGGGCTCGCGCGCCGGCTGCGCGCGCTCGCCTGCACGGCGCCGTTGCACGACCTCGACGCGCGCAAGGCGAACCTGGCCGGTGAGTACACCGTCTACGCGATGGCCGAGGTGGCGCTCGCCGCGATCGACCTCGTCACCCTCAACATGGACTTCGACACGGGGGCCGACCACGACCAGATAGTGGCCAGGCTGCTGCCCCGCGTCGCCGCCCAGGCCCCCGACCGCACGGCCGCCGAGCACGAGCGGGTGGCCCGCTGGGTCCTGGAGAACCTCATCAACGTCGGCAGTGTCGACCGCGGATTCCGGGCCGTGTACGGCACGTTCGGCGCCGACGGGCTGTACGTCCGCCGGGACTACGACTTCAAGCTGATCGAGGAGGTCCCGGGTCACGGCGGCACCGTCTACCTGAGAGCCACCGACGAAGCGGTCAACGTCCTGGTCGGCGCCCTCGACACGGACGTCACCAGTGCCCAGATCGCCGCCGAGGTGAAGCTGGAGGTGCTCATCAGCCGGGGCCGCCTCGCGGACGCCCAGCTCGCCGCCGAGCAGGCCCGCTACCGCACCGTGCAGTACGCCGAGACCCTCCGCAAGACCCTGGAGGCCACCCGGCGCAACGTCCGGGCGGTCGACTGGCTCAACGCCGTCCCGGACATGATCGCCGAGGCGCTCGACCACGTCGCCGACCGCTACCGCCACGAGAACGCGATCCTCACCAACATCCGCAGGGCGCGCGACGAGGCCGAGGAGCCCGAGCACAAGCGCCGTGCCGCCGAACTCGTCGACATAGTGAAGGACTGCATCCGCCGCCACACCCAGCTGCAGTCCCGGCTGCTGGAGGCCGGACCCCTGTTCCGCGCCGAACAGGACCGGCAGGCGTTCGCCGCGCCCACCGCCCGCACCGGCCTCGATCTGTACGGGCAACTGGTCGCCCCGCTGCTGCCGCTCCCCGTCGACGAGGCCACCAGGGTCACCGACGCGTTCTTCGCCCGCGGCACCGGACTGCGCACCCCCACCTCGGTCCGGGTGGGCGATCTCGTCGACATGCTGCTCACACCGCCGCAGGAACGCGAGCACCTGGGCGCCGAGATGCCGGACCCGGACCTGATCGCCACCCCGGACGACAGCCGGTTCAGCGAGGAGCAGCTCGCGAGCGCCATGGAACTCCTCGACCTGGAGCACGACGCCCCACGCAGGCTGTCCGGACTCCTCGCCGAGGCCCGGCGCAGCGATCCGGACCTGCCCTACCTGGTCGCCCTCCTCGCGGTACACGCCGCCAGCCCGCCCGTCGGCACCGCCTACCGGCAGGGTGAGCAGCGCCTGCTGTTCTCCGTCGACGACGGCACGCCGCTCGACGACCCGGAATTCGGCGGCGCCGACCTGATAGTGGGCACGGCCCTGCTCGACGCGGCCGGAATGGCCGCGGACCGCTCGGAGGCGTCGTGAGCGACACCCCGAGCGCGCCGCCCGCGACACGGACCGTGCGCTCGGCACGCACCGGCCCGCGGGCCTGCCGGACGGCCGCCGCACCGGGGCGGCGCGCCCGCCGGACCGGGCCGCGTCCGGTGCACGCCGCATCATCCGCCACCGTCAACGCCGAACCGAAGATCTTCCGTACCGAGGAGCGACCGTCGTGAGCGACCACCACGCACAGCACGCCGACGCGTGGACCGAGCCGACCGCCGCGTACGCCCCCGACGGCACGGCTCCGGCCGACCCGGTCAAAGCCGCCGCCCCGTCCGTCACCCCGGCCGACGCCGCCGATGCCGCCCGGCTCGTCGCCTTCGGCCTCCAGCCCAAACTGCTGCCCGCCCGCGACGCCGAGTACGCCGAGCTGCTCCGCCGCTACCGGGAGGAGCCCGCCTTCGCCCGGCTCGCCGACGCGGTGGCCACCGGCCTCGGCCTGGTCGTGCTGGAGGTGTCCACCCGTGCGGGCATGGCCGTCACGGCCGGCGAGGACTCGGTGTTCGCCGTCCGCATGGGCGACTACGCCCGGCGCGCCTCGTCCGACTCCGCCGACCGCTTCCTGCACGGGCTCGCCCACCTCGCCGTCGCCGCGATGGCCTTCCCGCGCCCCGAGGACCTCGCCGACGACGCGTACATCGGCCGGATCACCGTCAACGGCGTCGACGCGTTCGTCCGCCAGGCGTGCCGTCGGCTGGAGGAACGCGCCGAGGAGCAGGGCGACAACACCGACCCGGCCACCGACGCCCCCGGGCTGGAGGCGGCCTGGCGGATCTACGCCCGGCGCAGCGCCACCGGAGCCACCAAGGACGCCCGGCGGCTGGCCGGTTCCACGACCGGCATCGTCGGCAAGGCCGTCGCCTTCCTCACCGATTCCGGATTCCTCCAGCGCGCCGGCGACGACGCGGGCGGCGCCTACCGGACCACCGCCCGCTACCAGCTCCAGGTCCGTGACATGGCCGGCGGAGCCGCCATGGCCGAACTTCTGGAACTCGGCGTCGTGCCGGTGACCGACGGAACGGCGACGCTGCTGCCGCCGCCCGACGCCGACGACCTGGAACTGGTCGCCGACGCCGGCCTCCCCTTCCACGCCTGACCCCCCACCGCCGCACCGCCTCCCGCTCTCCCCACCTTCCCCCCGCCTCCCGAACGACGAGAGTCCGCCGAAATGTACGAGCTGTCCCGGGTCCGTCTCTACTCCATCGGACCTGCCGGCGCACGCTACGCCGACACCGTGCTCGACCTGCGCGGAGTGGGCGCGCCCGTGCCCCGTCCCGCACCGGCCCAGGCGGAGTTCTTCGAGGAGGAACCGGTGGGGCCGCCGCGTCGCCCGGCTCCCGCGGGGGTGCTCTTCCTGGAGAACGGCGGCGGCAAGTCGGTGCTGCTGAAGCTCATCTTCTCGGTGATGCTGCCAGGCCACCGCAACACCCTCGGCGGCGCCAGTTCCGGGGTGCTGCGCAAGTTCCTGCTCGCCGACGACTGCGGCCATGTCGCCCTGGAATGGCAGCACACGCTCACGGGCGAGTGCGTGGTCGTCGGCAAGGTCAGCGAATGGCGGGGCCGCCAGGTCTCCAACGACCCGAGGAAGTTCGCCGAGGCGTGGTACTCCTTCCGCCCCGGGCCCGGCCTGAGCCTGGACTCCCTCCCGGTGGCCGAGGCCACCTCCGTGCACCGCCCCGCCGAGGGCTCCTCCGGCGCACAGGGCAGACGGCGCACGATGAAGGGGTTCCGCGACGCCCTGACCGAGGCCGGCAAGTTCTACCAGCACCTCGACGTGCACTGGGAGGAGATTCACGACCGCTGGAACGAACACCTCGGGGACCTCGGCCTCGACCCCGAACTCTTCCGCTACCAGCGGGAGATGAACGCCGACGAGGGGGAGGCGGCCGGACTCTTCGCGGTCAAGAAGGACTCCGACTTCACCGACCTGCTGCTGCGCGCCGTCACCGACACCCGCGACACCGACGGCCTCGCCGACCTGGTCGGCGGCTTCGGCAACAAGCTCGGCCGTCGCGCCGAACTGACCGCCGAACGCGACTTCACCGCGGGCTCGGTCGATCTGCTCGGCCGGATCGTGGAGGCCGCCGGGACCCGCACCCGGGCCCGCGACGTCCACGCGGGCGCCGAGCGCCGCACCCGGGTGCTCTCCCGCAGGCTCGCCGCCCGTGCCGGCGAGGAACGCGCCCGCACCGCCGAACTGGCCCAGCAGGTGACGGCTGCCGCGCACACCGTCACCACCGCGGAGGAGGCCCGCAGCCGCAGCGCCCTGATCGCCGCCGAACTTGCCTACCGGCACGCCTCGCTGGCCCTTGCCGCGGCGGAGAAGGGCGCCGCCGCCCAGCGCCGGGAGCTCGGCGACGCCCGTACCCTGCACGCCGCCTGGCAGGCCGCCGAGGCCGTCCTGCGCCACCGGGCCGCCGCCGACCGTTCCGCCCGCGTCGCCGCCGCCATCCGCGAGGCGGAACGCGACGCGGCCCCCGCGCTCGCCGCCCGGGCGGAGGCGGCCGCCGAACTCGTCCGGGCCCTGCACACCGCGGCCGAGGCCGGTGAAAGCCTCGCCAACGAGGAGGAGGCGCGCTCCGACGCCCTCCAGGAGGTGGGCGAGACCGCCCACCGCGACGCCACCACCGCCGCCACGGAGGCCCAGCGGGCCCGCAGCGAGGCCGGACACCTGCGCCAGCGGCTCGCGGAGGTCGAGCAGGAGACGGCCGAGGCGGTCCGGGCCGGCTGGATCGACGCCACCGTGCCGGACGCCGACCCGGCGCGCGCCGCGCTCGCCGCGAGCGACGCCGAACAGAGCGCCGTCGCCGTCTGGGACACCGCCAGGGAAGCCGCCCGGTCGGCGGCCGAACGAGCCAGGGAGGCCGCGGCGGCCGAGAGCCGCGCGGAACTCGCCGCGGCGCGCGCCGCCGACGCCGCGCAGACGGCGGAGCAGTCCTACGAGGCAGAGTTGCGGGCGGCCGAGTCGATCGCCGCCGAGCACCGCCTGGCCGAGCTGCTGGGGCTGCCCTCCGCACCCGGCAACGGCGTCCCTCGGCCCCGCCGCGGAGCCGAGGGAGCGCGAGCCGACGGCGCCGACGCCGGACGGGGCGCGGACCACGGGGACCTGCCCGGCCCGCGCCCCGACGGGAGCGGCCCGGAAGGCGGCGGCGAGCAGCCCGGCCGGTCGGCCCCCGGCACGCACACCGTCACCTCCGAGGAGTACACCGGTCGGGAACAGCCCCTCACAGCCACGGAGTTCGACCGCAGCGCCGACCAACTGCGCGAGCTGCTCGACCAGTCCATCGCCACCGCCGAACGCCGCCTGTTCGAACTGCGCACCGCGGCCGCCGACGACGCCCGGATCCTCGGCGCGCTGGGCGACGGCGGACTGCTGCCGCCCGGCCCCGACGTCCTGGCGACCGTCGAGTACCTCGGCGAGCACGGCATCCCGGCCCTGCCCGGCTGGCGCTACCTCGCCCAGGCCGTCGACCCCGCCGACCACGCGTCCGTGCTCGCCGCCCGGCCCGAACTCGTCGACGGCGTGGTCATCACCGACCCCGACTCGCACGCCCGCGCCCGGGAGGTCCTGGACGGGGCCGCCCTGCTGCCCCGTTCCACCGTCGCCGTGGGTACCGCCGCGGCACTGCTCGCACCCGTCCCCGACAACGGCCCGGCCACCGGGACCGAAGGCGTCTTCCTCGTCCCGCCCAACCCGGCGATGCACGACGAACACGCCGCGGACGAGGAGCGGCAGGCTCTCAGGAGCCGGGCCGCCGCCCGCGACGAGGACATCCGCACGCTCGCGGCCCGGCTCGCCGGCGACCGCGGCCTCGCCGCGCGCATCGGGTCCTGGCGGGACGACTGCCCGCTCGGCATGCTCGCCGAACTCGCCGAGGCCGCCCGGAACGCCCGCAGCACCGCCGAGACGGCCCGGGCCGAGCTGGCCGAGGCCCGCACCGTGCGCGCCGAGGCCGACGAGGCGGCCGCGGACACCACCCGGATCCGCGACGAGCGCCAGGAGGCGGCACAGCGCGCCCGCCGCGCCGCCGACGCCCTCGCGGGCCTCGCGTACCGGCTGCGCGAACGCTCCGCCTGGCAGGCGAAGCTGCGCGAACTCACCGACGAGGCAGCCGAGTCGGAGACCCGGGCCGCCACCTGCCTGGAACGGGCCCGCGCCGCCGACGAGGACCGCCGGGCCGCCCAGCGCGCCGCCGACGACGCCCGGCGCACCGCCCGTGCGCTGCGTGCCGAGCGCGCCGAGATCGCCGGTGCCCCCGAACACCTCCCGGAGCCCGACGGCGACGCCCCGCGCCGTGCCCTGCCCGCCCTGCGCGAGGCGTACCGGACCGCGTCCCAGCTGTACGAGAAGGTGGGCGTCGGCACCGACCTGCGTGCCGAACAGGCTCGCGCGGAGGGCGACGAGAGCGCCGCCCTCGCCGAGCTGGACCGGCTGACCAACAAGGTACGCACCCGCGCCGCCCAGCTCCTCGAAGGCACCGACGGCGCCGACGGCCCCTCCCGGCAGGCCGCCGCCGCCCGCGCGGAGTCGCTGGTCCAGCTCCTGGAGACCCGCGCCTCCACCGCGAGCGAACAGCTGGGCCGACTGCGCGGCGAGGCCGAGCGCCTGGCCCCGGCCGACGGCGAGGGCCACCACACCGAACTGCCCGGCGATCTGGTCCCGGCCGACGCCGATGAGGCCCAGGCCCTGCTGCGCACCGCCACCGGCGAACTGGCCACCGCCACCGCGGCGCTGGACACCGCCCGCGCCGCCCACACCGAACTGCTGCACGCCCACCGCACCGCCGAGGACTCGGCGGGCGGCTTCGACGAGACCGCGGCACTCCTGCGCGACCTCCTGAGGGACCACGGCGCGGACGACGAGACGGAAGCCCCCGAGCCGTACCCCGGCAGCCTCGACGAGGCACGGCAGTCCGCCGCCGAGGCCCGCCGTTCCCTGCGCGGCTGCGCCGCGGACCTGTCCACCGCCGAGAGCGCCGTCCGGGAGGCGAGCGACATCCTCGTGCGGCACGCCAACTCCACCCGGTACGAGCAGGTCCGCACGCCCGCCCGTCAGCAGATCCGCGAGCTGCCGGCCGCGGCGCTGCCCGAGCACGCCGAGAAGTGGGCCGCCGCGTTCGCCCCGCGGCTCCGGGTCCTCACCGACGAACTCGCCCAGTTGGAGCGCAACCGCGATTCCATCGTGGACCGGCTGCGCGGCCTCGTGGAGTCGGCGCTCACCACCCTCCGCTCCGCCCAACGGCTCTCCCGGCTCCCCGAAGGGCTGGGGGAGTGGTCCGGCCAGGAGTTCCTCCGGATCCGCTTCGAGGAGCCCGACCAGGCCACGCTCACCGAACGGCTCGGCGAGGTCGTCGACGAGGCCACCCGCGCCGCCCTCAGGAAGAACTCCGACCTGCGCAGGGACGGCATGTCGCTCCTGCTGCGCGGGGTGCAGGCGGCCCTGGAGCCCAGGGGCGTCGCCGTGGAGATCCTCAAGCCGGACGCGGTGCTGCGCGCCGAGCGCGTCCCGGTCGGCCAGATGGGCGACGTCTTCTCCGGCGGACAGCTGCTCACCGCCGCCATCGCCCTGTACTGCACGATGGCGGCACTGCGCAGCAACGACCGGGGCCGGGACCGGCACCAGCACCGGCACGCGGGCACACTCTTCCTGGACAATCCCATCGGCCGGGCCAACGCCACCTACCTGCTGGAGCTCCAGCGCGCCGTGTCCGATGCGCTCGGCGTGCAACTGCTCTACACCACCGGACTGTTCGACACCACCGCGCTCGCCGAATTCCCGCTGGTCATCCGTTTGCGCAACGACGCGGACCTGCGGGCCGGGCTGAAGTACATCAGCGTGGAGGAGCACCTCCGCCCGGGGCTGCCGCAGCAGGATCCGAACGGGGAGACGGTGCACGGGGAGATCACGGCCACCCGCATGTTCAAGCGCACCCCCGCACCGGTCGACACGGCAGGGGCCGCCGCCCCCGTCGCCCCGGGCGCGTAGGCGCCGCGCGTCCTTCGCCCGTCCCGCCTCCGTCCGGCCCCGAGCGCCCCGGACGGAGGCGGCGGGCGGTTCCGTTCCGGCGCCCGGACGGTCCGCGGGCCGCTCAGGCCCGTGAGAGGCTGCTGCCCGTACCCCGCCGGCGTATTCGGGCCTCGGCCCGCCGCGCCGACCGTGCGGCCCGTCGCGCCCTGCGTCGCTCGCGGCGCAACTGCCGTGCGGAGCTGCTCGGCGAGGACACCACACCGTTGCGCTGGTTCCAGACCTGACGAGTGATCCAGACGTCCAGCACCGCCCAGGTCGCGACCACCGTGCTGCCCACACTGCTCAGCACCATGGGGAAGGCCAGCCAGGACTCCGCGAGGGTGCACAGGAACGCCACCACTGCCTGGATGATCGTCAGCGACATGATGATCACGGCACGCACGGCGGCCGTACGGACCGGGTCCGGCATCCGCCAACGGGCGGCGGGCTCCTCCACCCACAGCTGACGGCGTGGGCCCCGCTCCCCGCGGGCGGCGGTCGATGCCGCCGTCGCGATGCGTGCCGACGGCATCCGGCCCCGGCGTTCTTCCGTGTCCAAGGACTCTCAACTCCCCACCGCTGTCCGACTTCAGGGTTGCTGCCCGGCGTGTGCCGTCGCTACGCGGCCGGATCGGACCGTCCTGCCGCGTGTGCTCCCCGTGTTCCCCGTGCTTCCCCTGCCCCGTACAGACAGACGAGTGAACGAATGGGAAGATTCCCCCGATCACACGTCCAGCGAAGAGTTCCGGCCAACTGCCCTGGCGAACAGTGTGCGGCGCTGACGGGTCTCTTCTGTCGTTTTCGCGAAATTCGTTGCCCGGAATACCCGGACAACTCGTGATCATAGCTGGAGAGTGCGGCCGAAAAACGTCCCACACATCTCTTCGAGTTGTCTGTTCGCCAGTAGTAGGCTCTCGCCGTTTGTTGACGTAACACGACCCCTCGCCCCGTGGGGTCGGGCTGGGGGAGGCCGTGCGCTTTCGCGGGAAGTCCATCCGCAGGAAGATCGTGGCGCTGCTGCTGGTGCCACTCGTCTCCCTCACCGGACTCTGGGGATTCGCGACCTACCTGACCGGGCGTGAGGCCCGCCACCTGATGCGGGCGAGTTCCGTCGTCGAGAAGGTCGGTCATCCGCTGGAGGAGGCAGTCCGCGCCCTTCAGGACGAGCGCCGTCAGACTCTGGTCCTCCTCGCCGATCCGAGAGCCTCCGACGCGGCGCCGCTGCTGCTGCGCCAACGTGCTGCCGCCGACCGTGTCCTGTCGGACGTCAGGGCCGGCGCACAGCACGAGGACGTCCGCGAGGCGCTGCGGTCCGACGACGCATCCCGGCTGAACTCCTTACTCGGCGCCGTCGAGGGCCTCGGAGCACTTCGTGACTCGGTCGACAGACGCACCATCGACCGTCCGCGGGCGATGCAGTTCTACAACCGCCTCATCGATCCCTGCTACCGCTTTCTGACCGGTCTCCGCACGATGGAGAACGTGTCGATGGACAAGCAGGTCCGCGCCCTGGCCGGCATCTCGCGCGCCCGCGAGATGTTCGCCCGCGAGGATGCCCTGGTCGCCTCGTCGCTCATCGCCGGACGACTCACCGCCGCCGAACTGCGGCAGGTCTCCGACCTCGTCGCGCAGCGCACCCTGCTCTACGAGATCAACGGCGAGATGCTTCCGTCGGCGGAACGCCAACGCCTGGAGCGCTACTGGTCGAGTCCGGACAGCGAAGCGCTGCGGACCACGGAGAACGCCCTGGTCGACGCCGGACCCACCGAGGACCCCCGCGCGGTCGACGCGGAGCGCTGGCAGCAGGTGGCCCAGCCGGTCCTGAAACGACTCGCCGACGACTCCACCGAGATGAACGACCGCTTCCAGGACCGCGGCAAGCCCGCCGGCTACAGCGTCCTGGTCAAGGCCGGGGTGGCGGGCGTCCTCGGCTTCCTGGCCCTGCTCGGCTCGGTGTTCGTCTCGGTACGCATCGGCCGTGAACTCATCCGCGACCTCTCCCGGCTCCGCAAGGACGCCCACGAGGTCTCGGGCATCCGACTGCCGAGCGTGATGCGCAGGCTCGCCGCCGGGGAGCAGATCGACGTCGAGACCGAGGCACCGCGCCTCCAGTACGAACAGGACGAGATCGGCCAGGTCGGCCAGGCACTCAACACCCTGCAACGCGCCGCCGTCGAGGCCGCCGTCAAGCAGGCGGACATGCGGCGCGGCGTGTCCGAGGTCTTCGTGAACCTCGCCCGCCGCAACCAGGTGCTCCTGCACCGGCAGTTGACGCTCCTGGACGCCATGGAGCGCCGCACCGAGAACACCGACGAACTCGCGGACCTGTTCCGCCTCGACCACCTGACCACGCGCATGCGACGCCACGCGGAGGGCCTGGTGATCCTCTCCGGCGCCGCCCCGTCCCGCCAGTGGCGCAAGCCGATCCAGTTGATGGACGTGGTGCGGGCGGCGGTCGCCGAGGTCGAGGACTACGAGCGGATCGAGGTCCGCCGACTGCCCCGCATCGGGGTGGGCGGCGCCGCCGTCGCCGACCTCACCCATCTGATCGCCGAACTCCTGGAGAACGCCACGGTGTTCTCGCCCCCGCACACCGCCGTCCAGGTGCTGGGGGAACGGGTCTCCAACGGATTCATCCTCGAGATCCACGACCGCGGCCTCGGCATGGCCCCCGACGCCCTGCTCGACGCCAACCTGCGACTCGCCGAGACCCCCGAGTTCGAGCTCTCCGACACCGACCGGCTCGGCCTCTTCGTCGTCAGCCGCCTCGCCCAGCGGCAGAACGTCCGGGTCTCGCTGCAGACCTCCCCGTACGGGGGCACGACCGCGGTCGTCTTCATCCCGGCGGCTCTGCTCACCGACGCCCCGGAGACGCACGGCACCGGCTTCCGCCTCGACCGGCGGTCCGAGAAGGCGATCGGCGGCCCCAAGGCCGCCGGCCGGACGCCGGGCGAGGGCAGGGGGCCGGGGGAGTCCGCGTCGGACCGCCGGGCCGCCGGCCGGGCCCCGGGCCTCGCCCCCGTGCCCACCGGCATCGTGGACCCGGTCCTCCTGGACGGGCCGGTCGAGCTCGAAGGCCCGGTGGGGACGATGGACTTCGGTACCGATCCGCTGCTCGAACCCCTGTTGGGCGGCGCCGCCGATCTCGACGGGGCCGAGAGCGAGCGCGGCGGCATCTTCCGCGCCCGCGACCTGCGGCGCGACGGCGACCGCGAACAGCACCAGCAGGCGTCCGACCCGCCGCGGGACCCCACGGGCGGCGTGCGGGCGATGCGCCCCGCCGGGCCGGTGCCACTGCCCCGCCGCAAACCGCCGACCCTGGTCGCCGAGAACGGCCGTCGTGTCGACGCGGAGGGACGAGCCCACCCGGCCGCCGTCGAGCGCGGCCCCGCGCGCCGCCCCGCCGACGCGGACGGCCCGGTCGCCGAGGCCACGAGCACACCGCCCGCCACCGGCGAGCCCACCGAACCCCGGCAGCCCACCGGCTTCCGGAAACCCACCGAGCCCGCCACGCCCGCAGGTCCGCCCTCACCCGCCGAGCCCGTGCCGCCGACGGCTCCGAGTCCGCCCCGCGAGACGGTGGGCGGTCTGCCCCGGCGCATCCGGCAGGCCAGCCTCGTCCCACAGCTCCGCGAGGTCACCGGCGGCCGCGATGCCGATTCGGCCCGCGGCGGACCGGACCAGGACGTCGAACGCGACGCGGACGAGGTGCGCAGCCGCATGGCCTCGCTCCAGCGCGGCTGGCAGCGCGGTCGTCGGCAGAACGCCGAGGACGTGACCGGGCCCGGTGACACAGCACAAGGAACCACTCCCGGAGGGGACGGTCGATGACCGCACCGAACGCCGCAGCAACCCACGCCGAACGCCGGGGCTCCGGCCAGCTCAACTGGCTCCTCGACGAACTCGTCGAACGCGTCGCCAGCATTCGCAAGGCGCTGGTGCTCTCCAGCGACGGCCTCGCCACCGGCACGTCGGCGGAACTGACCCGCGAGGACAGCGAACACCTGGCGGCCGTGGCCTCCGGCTTCCACAGCCTCGCCAAGGGCGTCGGACACCACTTCGACGCGGGCAGGGTCCGCCAGACCGTCGTCGAACTCGACGAGGCGTTCCTCTTCGTCACCGCGGCGGGCGACGGCAGCTGTCTCGCCGTGCTGGCCGACGCCGACTCCGATGTCGGTCTGGTGGCGTACGAGATGACGCTGATGGTCAAGCGCGTCGGAGCACACCTGGCCAACGCGCCCCGGACGACCGGTCAGACCGCCGGGGGGTGAGCGGACGGCATGAGCGCTGACTCCTCCACACCACCGGTACCGCACACGGACCCGCAGGCATCCCACTGGTACGACGCGGACGCGGGGCCCGTGGTCCGTCCGTACGCGATGACCCGGGGCCGCACCAGCAGCGCCTCGCGCCATCGGCTCGACCTGATCGCGGTCGTCGTCCCCGAACCCGCGGCAGCCGACCCCGGCCGGGACCAGACGCTCTCGCCGGAACATGTGGAGATCGTCGAACTCTGCAGTGCCATGCCCCAGTCGATCGCCGAGCTCTCGGCCGGCCTGGACCTTCCCGTGGGAGTGGTCCGTGTCCTGGTCGGCGACCTCGTCGAGGACGAGCTCGTGCACGTGACCCGTCCCGTTCCGCCGGCCGAGCTGCCGGACGTGAGCATTCTTCGCGAGGTGATCAATGGCCTTCGGGCGCTCTAGCCGCAGCAAGCGGCCCGTTGATCCCGTTACCCTGAAAATCCTGGTGGCGGGCGGCTTCGGTGTGGGCAAGACGACCATGGTCGGCGCGGTCAGCGAGATCAGACCGCTGCGCACGGAGGAGAGGCTCAGCGAGGCGGGCCGTCCGGTGGACGACGTGGCGGGCGTGGAAACGAAGACGACCACCACCGTGGCCATGGACTTCGGACGGATCACGCTCCGTGAGGACCTCGTGCTGTACCTCTTCGGCACCCCCGGGCAGGATCGCTTCTGGTTCCTCTGGGACGAACTGGCCCAGGGTGCGCTGGGCGCCGTGGTGCTCGCGGACACCAGGCGGCTGGAGGACTGCTTCGCGGCGGTCGACTACTTCGAGCGGCGGAGGATTCCGTTCGTCGTCGCCGTCAACTGCTTCGAGGGCACCGACCGCTTCCCCACCGAGACGGTGCAGGCGGCGCTGGACCTCGACCCCGAGGTGCCGGTGCTCATGTGCGACGCGCGCGACCGATCCTCCACGCGCGACGTCCTGGTGACGGTCGTCGAACACGCGGTGGACCGGGTCGAGCACCGCCACGAGCCCGCGAAGACGTAGCGGACGCCCTGCTCGGCCGCAGCGCCCGCGGGGCGGCCCGTGCCCCCGCCGGACGGGACACGGGCCGGGCACCGCCGCCGGCCGGGAAAACGGACGCTTCTTCGGGCGCGATACGCCGTCGGGGCCGGTGACGGCGCTCACGGCCGGCACGGGCGCGTCCACCGGACGTGGTGGCGGGCGGCGTCCGGTGCACCGGGAGGGGAGGACCGCCGGTCCGTCACGGACGGGGGTTGTCGGCGAGCCACGACGCCGCGATCCGCGCCAGTTCCCCGTCGCGGCCGGCCAGCATCATCCGGATCATCTGCACATCGCCCCGCAACGACCAGGCGGGATGGCCGAAGGTGGCCGGGTTGTTCTTCTCGATCAGGAAATGAGCGGGCCACGCGGTCCCGTAGCCGATCAGCGGCAGGGCCGCCGCGTACCGCTTGCGCCCCCGCGCCAGGCCGTAGGCCGTGACCGCGAGACCGGTGAGGGTACCCGTCAGATGGACCCAGCGCGTCGCCGCCCTGGAATGCATGGCTACGTAGTAGGGCCAGAATTCCTCGTACGAATCGAACGTCTGTTGTGGCATAGGGGGCACGGTAATCGTTCGGGCGGCAACCGGAAACGGCCGCGGCGCGCCGGGGGACGAGAAACGGCGGTCGGGGCCCGCGGGGGAGACCCCGGCCGTTCTTCCGCTACGCGTGTCCGTGTCCCGCCACCGAACTCCGGGCGACCGGGAAGTCGAAGTAGGTGTCCGGGAACGGCTCCGCGGCGAAGGTGTAGTGCCACCACTCCTCGGCCAGGTTCACGAAGCCCGCCTCGACGAGCGTCTTTCTGAGGAACTGCCGATTCGCCCGCTGCTCGCCCCGGATGCGCGGGTCGTCGGTGTGGGCGAGCGTGTCGAAGCAGTCGAATCCCGTGCCCATGTCCACGGAGTCGTCCGGGAAACGTTCGCTCGGTGGTGCGTAGCAGGGCACGAGATCCCGGCCCGGTTCGTGGCGACCGGGCGGCGCCGCGGGCAGCTCGACCAGCGTCAGGTCCACCGTGCTGCCGCGGCTGTGTCCGGACTTCTCCGCGATGTAGCCGTCCGCGAACAGCCGGGACTTGTCGACCCGTGGATAGAACTCCCCCTTCATGGCCTGGTCGTCGAGGTCCTTCGCCCAGCGCACGAAGTGGTCGACCGCCCGCTGCGGCCGGTAGCAGTCGTACACCTTCAGCGAGAGGCCCCGGCGCAGCAGCCGGGTCTGCGCACGGTGCAGGGCCCGCGCCGCGGGCCGGGTGAGGATGCAGAGCGGTTGCCGGTAGCCGTCCACCGGAACGCCCATGAAGTTGTGCGCGGTGGGGTAGCGCATTTCCTCGATGATGGTCGGATCCACCGAACGCAGCGCGACGAATTCCCCGGGGGCCTTCGGCCCGTGTGCCGCCCGCGCCTCGGGGGCGGTGACGGTCGTGGCGAGGAGGACGGAGGCGGCGGTGGCCACCAGGACGCGGAGAGCGGAAGCCATTCCTGTCATGGCCACATAATCCAGGAGCGGGGGAGAGGACGGCGGACGATCGGATACAGTCCGCGCGTGTCCGTGTTCACGAACAGCCCCGAGAAGCCGGTCAAGGACTCCCACTGCGGCAGCTGCGGAGAACCGTACGCCGACTCGGACGCCTGGCCGCGCACCTGCGCCGCCTGCGGCGACAGGGCCTACCGCAACCCCCTGCCGGTCGCCGTGGCCCTGCTCCCCGTCACCGACCGGGACGGCACCGGCCTCGTCGTCATCACCCGCACCATCCGCCCCCGGCTCGGCGGCATCGCGCTCCCCGGCGGTTTCATCGACCACGACGAGGACTGGAAACACGCCGTGGCGCGGGAACTCCGCGAGGAGACCGGCATCGAGGCGGAACGGCGCGACGTCCGGCTTGCCGATGCCCTCAGCGACCCGGAGGGCCACCTGCTCCTCTTCGGGCTCCTTCCGGAACGCCCGGTGTCCTCCCTCCCGCCCTCCGTGCCGACCGACGAGACCGCGGGCTTCCACGTGCTCCGGGCCCCGGCCGAACTCGCCTTCCCGCTCCACACCCTCGCCGCCCGCTCCTGGTTCGAGGGCCGCTACCGCTGACCCGTCCGGACCGTCCCCGCCCGCTCGACCCCCGCCCCGTTCCCGACCCGCCGGGCCCCGGCCCGGCGTCCGTACCCGCGTCCGCGCACCGGACGGCTCCCCGACGCACCGCCGCCGGTGCGCGGACGGGCGTCACAGCCCACGCACGCGCACCGGGCGGCCCACCGGCCCCGCCACGCCCTCCCGTTCCACCACGACCCTCCCGTCCACCAGGCGCGTCGAATAGCGCTCCACCTCCGCCCGCGCCCGGCCGTCACCCGTGTCCAGGACCACCAGCCCGCCCCCGCCCCGCCCCGCGGCCGGAGCCCAGACCTCCAGCTCCACATCCCCGCCCGCCCCCCGCACGGGCAGGACCGATCCCGCTCGTGCCAGCACCGGCACCCGCGACAACGGGGCGTCCAGCAGCACCTGCCCCGGCCCCTCGAACACCTCGCCCGTCGCCGTGTCGTACCACCGGCCCCGCGGCAACCGCACAGCCCGGCGATCCGCACCGTGCTCCAGCACCGGCGCCACCAACAGCGCGTCCCCCAGCAGGAACGCGTCCTCGCACGCCCGCAACGCCCGGTCCCCGGGAGCGCCCCACCACAACGGCCGCACATACGGCGCACCGGTCAGCGCCGCCGACTGTGCCAGCGTCTCGAAGTACGGGCGCAGCCGCTCCCGCTCCTCCATCGCCGCCCGCGCGTACTCCAGCGCCCGGGACCCGAACTCCCACGGCTCCCGCCGGCCCGCGTCCATCGCCGCATGCGTCCGGAACAGCGGCAGATACGCGCCCAGCTGGAACCACCGCACATACAGCTCGGGCGAGGGCGACCCGTCGAACCCGCCCACGTCCGGCCCGGAGTACGGAACCCCGCACAGCCCGAGCCCCAGGACCAGCGCCAACGAGGCCCGCAGCCCCGGCCACCCCGTCCCCACGTCACCCGACCAGGTCCCCCCGTAGCGCTGCATCCCCGCCCAGCCCGAACGCGAGAACAGGAACGGCCGCTCCTCGGGCCGCAGTCGCCGAAGCCCTTCGTACCCGGCACGTGCCATGGCGAGGCCGTACACGTTGTGGGCCTCGCGGTGATCGCCCCCGCGGCCCTCCAGACAGTGCCGGGCCGACCGCGGCAGCGTCGGATCCCCGAACGCGGCGAACGACACCGGCTCGTTCATGTCGTGCCACACCCCGGAGAACCCCTGCGCGAGGCGTTCCTCGTAGAGCCCGCCCCACCACTCCCGCACCCGCGGATCGGTGAAGTCCGGATAGACGCACTCGCCCGGCCACACCTCCCCGCGCACCACCCGCCCCCGCGCGTCCCGCACGAACGCCCCGCGGTCACCGACCGCCGCACCCGCGTCGAACACCGCGTACCCGGGCTCCGCCTTCACCGCGGGATCGACGATCGACACCAGCCGCACCCCCTGCTCGCGCAGCTCCCTCGCCAGACCCGGCAGATCCGGGAACCGCCCGCGGTCCACGGTGAATGCGCGGTTCCCGTCGAAATGATCGATGTCCAGATGCACCGCGGACAGCGGCAGCCCCCGCTCCCGGTACCCGGCCACGATCCGCCGCACCTCCCGCTCGCTGCCGAACCCCCAACGGGCGTGCTGCGCCCCCAGCGCCCACGACGGCGGCAGCGCCGGCGCACCCGTGAGCGCCGTCCAGCCCTGCAGCACCCTGGCCGGCGTGCCCGCCACCGCCCAGCACCGCAGCGGCCCGCCGTCCATCCGCACCTCGCACGTCCCCGGGCGGTCGTGGCCGGACCCCGCACCCTCCTCGCCCTCGCGCAGCGTCACCCGCCCCGACCAGCTGTTGTCGTGGAACACCAGATGAGTTCCCGCGTCGGCGACCACCAGCTGCACCGGCATCGTCAGGTACAGCGGATCGTCCGCCGGCCCGAAACGCCCACCGGGATCGGTGTTCCACAGGCGATACACGCCGTCCCGCAGCCGCGGCCCGGACGCCCGCCCACCGAGACCGAAGAACCGGGCATCCGCCGGCACCTCGGAACGCTGCACCCACCGGGCGTCCCCGCCCGCGACCGGCTCCCACCAGCGCGGCGGCAGTTCCCGCCGGAGCACCACACCGCCCGGAGTACGCAGTTCGACGGCCCCGTGCCGGGACACCGCGAACGTCAGCCGCTCCGAGACCACCTGCCAGCCGCCCTCCTTGTCCGGCTCCAGCGCGGCCCGCGGATCCGCCTCGGGCACCGTGCCGGCCAGCGCGTACGACGGCAGCGGATCGGCCCCGTCCCAGCTCCAGAACACCGCGCCGCCCACCGCGACCCGCACCCGCAGCACCGAACGCGCGAACCGCACCACGCCCCCGCCCGGCCCCGGCTCCGCCTCCACCAAGGGGCCCGGGACCCGCGCCCGCTCCGCACCGCGGCGCGGCAGCGCCCGTGCATCCGCGCCCCGACGGCGCAGGGCCGACCGCACCGTGCGCAGCCCCCGTACCGAACCGAACATTCTCACCGAGCGCACCAGGTCACGAGCTTCCATGCCGCTCACCCTGCCATCCGAGCAGCCGGGTGCGGGTTCCGTTCAACTTCCGTTCACCCGTGGCCGGACCACATATACGGACACGAGGCCATGGGCGGCCGACCCTGGTGCGAAAGACGATCACGTGGCATCGTCCGTGAGAGCCGCCGCACGCGCACACTCCGGCACGTGCGCGCGCCACGCCCACCCCGCGTACGCAGAGCCAGGGAGCCGCCCCATGACCGCAGCAGCCGACGAAACCCCCCTCTGGCAGCCCGGCCCCGACCGCGTCGCGGCCGCTGCCGTCACCCGCTTCCAGAACTGGGCGGCAGGGCAGTACGGAGCACCGGCCGAAGGCGGCTACCAGGCGCTGCACCGCTGGTCCGTCGAGGAACTCGACACCTTCTGGAAGGCCGTGGCCGACTGGTTCGACGTACGCTTCTCCACCCCGTACACATCCGTCCTCGGCGACCGCACCATGCCCGGCGCCCAGTGGTTCCCCGGCGCCACCCTCAACTACGCGGAGCACGCCCTGCGCACCGCCGAGGACCCCCTGCGTGTGGACGCGCCCGCGCTGCTCCACGTCGACGAGACCCACACCCAGGCCGCGACCTCCTGGTCCGCTCTCCGCCGCCGGGTCGGATCGCTCGCCGCCGAACTCCGTGCCCTCGGCGTCCGGCCCGGCGACCGGGTCAGCGCCTACCTCCCCAACATCCCCGAGGCCGTCGTGGCCTTCCTCGCCACCGCCGCCGTCGGCGCCGTCTGGACCTCCTGCGCCCCCGACTTCGGCGCCCGCAGCGTCCTCGACCGCTTCCAGCAGGTCGAACCCGTCGTCCTGTTCGCCGTCGACGGCTACCGCTACGGCGGCAAGCAGCACCACCGCGCCGACACCGTCGCCGAACTGCGCCGCGAACTCCCCACCCTGCGTGCCGTCGTCCACATCCCGCTGCTGGGCACGGACGCTCCCGAGGGAGCCCTCGACTGGTCCGCCCTCACCTCCGCGGACACCGAGCCGGTCTTCGAGCCGGTGCCCTTCGACCACCCGCTGTGGGTGCTCTACTCCTCCGGCACCACCGGACTGCCGAAGGCCATCGTCCAGTCCCAGGGCGGCATCCTGCTGGAGCACTTCAAGCAGATCGGCCTGCACTGCGACCTCGGTCCCGACGACCGGCTCTTCTGGTACACCTCCACCGGCTGGATGATGTGGAACTTCCTCGTCTCCGGCCTGCTCACCGGGACCACGCTGGTCCTGTACGACGGCAGCCCCGGATTCCCGGACATCAGCGCCCAGTGGCGGGTCGCCGAACAGACCGGGGCAACCCTGTTCGGTACCTCGGCCGCCTACGTCATGGCCTGCCGCAAGGCCGACATCCACCCGGGCCGCGACCTCGACCTCTCCCGCGTCCAGTGCGTCGCCACCACCGGCTCGCCGCTCCCGCCCGACGGATTCCGGTGGCTGCACGACGAGGTCCGCGACGACCTGTGGATCGCCTCCGTCAGTGGCGGAACCGACGTGTGCAGCTGCTTCGCCGGAGCGGTCCCCACCCTCCCGGTGCACATCGGCGAACTCCAGGCGCCGTGCCTCGGCACGGATCTCCGGTCCTGGGACCCCGCCGGCGAACCGCTCATCGGCGAGGTCGGCGAACTCGTCGTCACCTCGCCCATGCCCTCCATGCCGATCCGCTTCTGGAACGACCCGGACGGCAGCCGCTACCACGACAGCTACTTCGACATGTACCCCGGCGTCTGGCGCCACGGGGACTGGATCACCCTCACCGAACGTGGCTCGGTCGTCATCCACGGCCGCTCCGACTCCACCCTCAACCGCCAGGGCGTCCGAATGGGCTCCGCCGACATCTACGAGGCAGTCGAACGGCTCCCCGAGATCCGCGAATCGCTCGTGATCGGCCTCGAAGAACCCGACGGCGGGTACTGGATGCCGCTCTTCGTCCACCTCGCCGAGGGCGCACGGCTCGACGACGCGCTGCGCGACAGCATCAAGCGCACCATCCGCGAGAACCTCTCCCCGCGCCACGTCCCGGACGAGGTCATCGAGGTCCCCGGCATTCCGCACACCCTCACCGGCAAGCGCATCGAGGTTCCGGTCAAGCGCCTCCTCCAGGGCACGGCCCTGGCCAAGGCGGTCAACCCAGGCTCGATCGACAACCTCGAACTCCTCCACTTCTACGAGGACCTCGCCCGCCGACGTCGCTGAGCGCCACGTTGTCAGTACCCCTGATTACGCTGAGTGAGCAATGTTCGTCAGCGCACTGGGGGACCACATGGCGTACCGCAGGAAGACCCGGCACACCGAACACGACGCACACACCAGGACCGCCGAGTCCGTCCGGCCCCGGGGCCGCGGCCGGGCCGGCACGTCCATGCGACGCATGCTGCGCCGCGAAGCCCCCAGCACCATCGGCCTGCTGGCCGACGAACGGGACTTCGCGGCGATGCGGCACTACCGCACCTTCACGTTCGACGACCACGCCGTCTACCTCCAGCAGGTCGAGCACCTGCTCAAGTCCCTCGCCGCGCAGGGGATGCACACCAGGGTCGCGCTCTTCGACCCCGAGGAGTACGCGGAGTTCTGCTCCGAATCCGCGATCGCCCCCGACGACCCCGCGAGCCGCAGCCGCTTCACCGCCGAGATCGCCTCGGCCGGTGCCACCGTCGCGTACACCGGCCAGCCCATCGCCGATCTGATCCCGCTCCTCGTCGACCGAGCCGTGCGCCGGGCCACCTGGGAGTACGCCACGATGACCCTGGCCGGCCTCGGCGAGTGCGCGGACTGCGGCCAGGACATCGGCCGCGCCGCCTTCGACCGGGCCTCGCATCTGCTGCTGCGGGTACTGGAGACGGCAGGCCCGGGCACGCATCACCTCGTCTGCTCCACCCCCGCCGACAACGAGCACCTGTTCGCCGTGCTCCACACCGAACGCGACTCCGCGGGTCCCGTCCGGCTCGCGTCGGCGGAAGGGGCCGAGTTCGTCACGGTGCTCGCCGTCGGCGTCGCCCTGGAGAAGCCCGGCGGGGTCGTACTCCGAACGAGCAGTTCCGGCGCCCCGGACCGGGTCCACGGCTGGCGGCTGGAACGCGGGAGCCTGGTCCCGCTCAGCGCGGGCGAGGTCTTCAGCGCCTACTGCACCGACGCCGACACCGGCGAACCCGTCGCCCCGGAGCCACGGGTGGAGTACTGCGCGGGGTTCGACCTGGGCGCGGACGAACCGGAGGACCACCACTGAGACACCGAAGGGGCTCCCCGCCACCACCGGGCGGGGAGCCCCAGTCCTTCCGTGCGGGCCGCAGGACTACTCGCCCGACAGCACCGCCTGGGCGGCCGCCCGCGCCTCATCCGCCGAGTCCGCCGCACGCGCGGCGGCGGCGGCGCGCTCGCACTGCGCGAGCGTGTGCTTCGCCAGTGCGGCGCGCACGTAGGGGATCGACGCGGCCCCCATCGACAACGACGTCACACCCAGCCCCGTCAGGACACAGGCGAGCAGCGGATCGGAGGCGGCCTCACCACACACCCCGCAGCTCTTGCCCTCGGCCCGGGCCGCAGCCGCCGACAGCGCCACCAGATCGAGCAGTGCCGGCTGCCAGGGGTCCTGGAGCCGGGACACCGCGCCCACCTGACGGTCGGCGGCGAAGGTGTACTGCGCGAGGTCATTGGTGCCCAGCGAGAGGAACTCCACCTCCTGCAGGATCGAACGCGCCCGCAGGGCGGCGGACGGAATCTCCACCATCGCCCCGAACTTCGCCCCCAGCCCCGCCTCGCGGCAGGCATCGGCGAACGCCTTCGCGTCCGCCCGGTCCGCCACCATCGGGGCCATGACCTCCAGGTGGACGGGCAGGCCCTCGGCAGCCTTCGCCAGCGCGGTCAACTGGGTCCGCAGCACCTCGGGGTGGTCCAGCAGGCTCCGCAGCCCGCGCACACCCAGGGCCGGGTTCGGCTCGTCCGCCGGAGTGAGGAAGGCGAGCGGCTTGTCGGCGCCGGCATCCAGCACCCGCACCACGACCCGGCCCTCGGGAAACGCCTCCAGCACCGCCCGGTAGGCCGCGACCTGCTTCTCCTGCGACGGCGCCCGCTCACTGTCGTCCAGGAACAGGAACTCGGTGCGGAACAGCCCCACGCCCTCCGCACCGGCCTCCACCGCCGCAGGCACGTCTCCGGGCCCACCGACGTTGGCGAGCAGCGGCACCTTGTGACCGTCGGAGGTCGCACCGGGGCCCGTCGAGGCGGACAGCGCGGCCTTGCGCGCGGCAGCGGCGCTCTCCATCTCGGCGCGCTTCTCCGCACTGGGCTCGACGAAGATCTCCCCGGTGCTGCCGTCCACCGCCACGACGATGCCCTCGGCGATTTCACCGGCACCGGGGAGAGCCACCACGGCCGGCACACCGAGCGCCCGGGCCAGAATCGCACTGTGGCTCGTCGGCCCGCCCTCCTCGGTCACGAAGCCGAGCACCAGGGCGGGGTCGAGCAGCGCCGTGTCCGCGGGCGCCAGGTCCCGCGCGATCAGTACGTACGGCCGGTCGCTGTCCGGCACACCGGGCATCGGGACGCCGAGCAGACGGGCCACGATCCGGTTGCGCACGTCGTCGAGGTCGGCGACCCGCCCCGCAAGGTACTCACCGGCGTTGGCGAGCAGCGCGCGATAGGCGGCGAACGCGTCGTAGACACCACGCTCCGCGGTGCTTCCGACGGCGATACGACGCTCCACGTCGGCGATCAGCTCGGGGTCCTGCGCCATCATGGCCTGGGCCTCCAGCACATGCTGTGCCTCGCCCCCGGCCAGATTGCCGCGTGCGATCAGGTCGGCCGCGACAGCTTCCACCGCCTGGCGGGCGCGCCCCTGTTCGCGCCCCGCCTCCTCGGCCGGAATCTGCTTGGCCGGCGGTTCGAGCACCGCCGTACCCATGTGACGCACTTCGCCGATCGCTACCCCGTGGCTCACGCCGACGCCTCGCAGCGTTGTCTCCATGTCACCCGTCTCCGGTTGGGCGGTGGTCCCTGCCTCCGCGTTGGATATCCAGTCGGCTGTCACTGCGCCGAGCCCGTCAGCGCCAGCCGAACAGCGTGTCGCCGACCTTCAGGTCGCCGCTCTCGCGGACGTCGGAGAGGGACTCGGCGGTGGCCTCCAACGCCACGACCGGACATACGGGGGACTTGCCCGCCGCCTCGACGCCCGCCGGGTCCCAGCGCACGATGGCCTGGCCGCGCGTCACCGTGTCGCCCTTGTTCACGAGCAGTTCGAAGCCCTCGCCGTTGAGCTGAACGGTGTCGATGCCGAGATGAACGAGTACGCCGTGCCCCTCCGAGGCCACGACGACGAACGCGTGCGGGTGGAGGGAGACGACGATTCCGTCGACCGGCGCCACGGCCTCGGACGGCTCGCGCACGGGATCGACGGCGGTTCCGGGTCCCACCATCGCACCGGAGAAGACCGGGTCGGGTACTGCGGCGAGTCCGATGGCACGTCCGGCAAGAGGAGACGTCACGGTGGTCATGGGGAACCTCCCAGGGGCGGAGCTTGAAGGGCGCCGTCAGTGCGTGCGGACGACGGCGTGCTGCTCAGCAGCGTAAGTCATGAGAAGTTCCGGTTCCGCCCGAGTACTACCGGTTCGCGACATGGGGATCGTGCCGAAAACGATTTGCCTCGACCCCGGGTCACCTGTAAGGTCGTGCCCCTGCCTTGCCCGATGCGAATCGGTTTCGAACCGGCACCGCCCAGGGATCGGCAGCAACTCTCCAAGCCAAGACTTCATCTTGATTCGGCATTCGCATGTCTGCGGAAGGCTGGTCAAGCAAAAAGAAAAGGCCTGATAGAGTCGGACTCGCCGGAAAGGGAAACGCGAAAGCGTGGAACTGGAAAGCGGCCCCGCTTCGGCCGGGGATCGGACACTGAAAAGGGTCTGATAGAGTCGGAAAC
>NZ_JBHJWQ010000048.1:0-35952 GCF_042266885.1 Streptomyces sp. NPDC056061
CCCTCGTCCAATGGCAAGCCGACTGGCTGCGCCGCGGGCTGCCACTGTCCGGCAAGCCCACCAAATTCCAGGTCCGCGACGGAAGGTTCTGATCCCCGTGTCCCGTACGCCCGCAGCCACTCCCAAACCCGTACCCTCCGCGGCGGCCCCGGCACGCACTCCGATGGACGTGCTCGCCGGGGGAGCCGTCATCCCCGCTCATCCACTCGCCCTCGGCGCCGACCGCAAGCTCGACGAACGTCGGCAACGCGCACTTACCCGTTACTACCTGGCCTCCGGCGCGGGCGGCCTCGCCGTCGCCGTCCACACCACCCAGTTCGAGATCCGCGAGCCGGGCATCGGCCTGCTGGCACCGGTCCTCGAACTCGCCGCCGAGACCGTGCGGAACGAGGCCGGCCGCCCCGTCGTCACCGTCGCCGGGGCCTGCGGCCACACCGCGCAGGCCGTCTCCGAAGCCGAGCTCGCAGCCTCCCTCGGCTACGACGCCGTGCTGTTGAGCCCCGCCGTGCCCGGCGCCGACGAGAAGGGCCTGCTGGACCGGGCCCGCGCCGTCGGCGAGGTGCTGCCGGTGATCGGCTTCTACCCCCAGGAGGCAGTCGGCGGACGCTACCTCTCGCCGTCGTTCTGGAGCTCATTCGCAGACCTGCCGAACACCGCGGCCATCAAGATCGCGCCCTTCGACCGCTACCGCACGGCCGATGTCGTACGGGCCGTGGCGGCCGCCGATCGCTCCGACGAGGTCGCCCTGTACACCGGCAACGACGACGACATCATCGGCGACCTGCTCACCCCCTACGAAACCAAGGGCACTCGGCGGTGGTTCGCCGGCGGGCTGCTCGGCCAATGGGCCGTTTGGACCGGTTCCGCCGTCACCCTCCTCGATCAGGTCCGGCGGGCACGCGCCGGTGACCACGACGCCGTGGTCGGTTGCCTCGCCCGCCGTCCGGAGCTCACCGACGCCAACAGCGCTGTGTTCGACGTGCGCGGCGGATTCCGCGGCTGTATCGCGGGTGTCCATGAAGTGCTGCGCCGCCAGGGTCTGTTGGAGGGCATCTGGTGTCTCGATCCGAAGGAAGTCTTGTCTCCGGGCCAGGCCGAAGAGATCACCCGGGTCGCCACGGCCTACCCCTGGCTCACCGACGACGACTTCGTAGCGGAGCACCTCGATGACTGGCTCTCCTGACCCGGGGGCGGCCCGCCTGCCGCGGGTCGTCGTCGCCGTACCCCCGCACCTTCGTGAGCAGTTCTTCACCCCCGCGGTGTGGCAGAGCCTCTGCGCCGCGGCGCAGCCGGTCGTCCTCGACGAGCACACCGACCGGGACGCACTCGGTGCGGCGCTGCCCGGTGCCCGTGCCCTGATCACCGCCTGGGGAACACCCCGCCTCAGCGAGGAACTCCTCGATGTCGCCGACCGACTGGCGATCGTCGCCCACACCGGATCGGCGGTCGCCCCGTACGTCACCGAGGAAGTCTTCCGGCGTGGGATCCTCGTCACCCAGGCCGGTGACGCGATGGCACGCCCGGTCGCCGAGGTGGCCCTGGCGTTCACCCTCGCCCTGCTGCACCGCATCCACCGCTTCGACCACGCGCTGCGCGGCGGAGCCGACTGGGACGAGGCCGGCCAGGCCCCGCCGCGGCACGAGATCCAGGGCTGTGCGATCGGCGTCATCGGAGCGTCCCGCACCGGTCGTGCGTACATCGAGCTGGCGAGGGCACTGGGGGCACAGGTCGCGGTCACCGACCCGTATCTGACGGCCGAGGACGCACAACGGCTCGCGGTACGGGTGGTGCCGCTGGACGAACTGCTCCGTGGCAGCCGGATCGTCGCCGTGCATGCCCCTGCCACCGCCGAGACCCGGCGCATGCTGGGTGCGCGCGAACTGGCGCTGATGCCCGACGGCGCCGGTCTGGTCAACACCGCCCGTTCCTGGCTCGTCGACGAGGATGCCCTCCTCGCCGAGCTGTCGTCGGGCCGACTGGACGCGGCGATCGATGTCTTCGACACCGAACCACTGCCGGTCCGCCACCTGTTCCGGAAACTGCCGAACGTTCTGCTGACCCCTCATCAGGCGGCGGGCACCGCCGAGTGTCGTCAGCGGCTCGGCGCAAGTGCCGTGGAGGAGGTGCTGCGGTTCCTGCGCGGCGATCCACCATTGCACTTCGTGGGGCCGGACGCACTGGCCCGCGTTTTTTGATCACTCGATCGCAACCACACCGGGCCCCAGAGGCCGACCTGCTGCACCGCCGGGCACAAGCCGAAGCCGAGGGCCGGATCGGCGAAATCGAAGGCATCGACCTCACCCTCACCCTTCTCGGTTCCAAACGCGACGAGACCCGACGGCGTGCCCAGCGCCCGGCAGTCGACCTCGTATCCCATCCACCCGCCGGAAGAAGGAAGAAGGTGAATCGGAGCGGATCACATCGTGAACAGTCCTGCCCCTGGACAGTCCCGGCCTGACCCCCAGATCAGGCCGTGGGCTTCAGAGTGCCTGTGGCTGTCTGCTCGTCGTGTTCGCGCAGCATGCGCATGACGGTGGCCGGGGCTGGGTGCTGGCCGCGCTTCTTGCCGGTGCGGATGACGAGGCGGGAGGCGATCTCGCGCAGCAAGAGGCGTTTGTCGTCGCGCAGACGCAGGGCGGTGGCGAGCATGTCCTCGTCGGAGACCTTGACCCCGCCGATAGCCTTGCCCTTCGTACGGGCGGTCTCCTGGCCTTCGAGGGTCTTGTCACGGACGTGCGGTACTCGCGGGCCGCCGCCAGGGCCGCCTTCGTTTCGGGGCGTTCGCGGACCCGGGTGCTGATCTGTTCCTGGGAAAGCCGGTGTACGCCGGAGGATTCGAGGGCGTCGACCCGGGACTGGATCTCCTGCGTCCGGCTGGAGGCGCGGGCGTACCCAAGCCGGACCTCCATCGGCACGGCAGTCGCCGCGAGTTTCTGCCCCGGCAGGGCGAGCCCGCCGGGGCCCGGCAGGTGGACGTCGGGCAGGTGTGCGACTCAACGAGCCGGTACGGGTCGGTGATCACGCTCGGATCGCTTCAGAAGTGCGTTTCACTGGTCGAGAGGAAGAAAACGTTCTGTGAAACAAATCGACCCGCGGCGATGTTGCTGGCGCCCGGTGTTGAAACGGGACCACCTATCAAGCACCGACTTGCGGTGGGGCCGAGGCGCGTCAGGAGTTGTTCAGGTAGGTGAGAACGGCGAGGACGCGGCGGTTGTTGTTGTCGTCATCGGTGATGCCGAGTTTGCCGAACAGGGAGGTGGTGTACTTGCTGATGGCGCTTTCGCTGAGGAAGAGCCGTTGGCCGATGGCCTGGTTGGACAGTCCTTCGGCCATGAGGCCGAGCACGGAGTGTTCGCGTTCGGTGAGCTGTTCGAGCCGTCGATACGAGGATCCGCTGGACAGTAGTTTGGCGATGACGGCCGGGTCCATGGCGGTCCCGCCGGCGGCGACGCGTTCCAGGGCGTCGATGAACTGATCGGCGTCGAAGACGCTCTCTTTGAGGAAGTAGCCGATACCACCGGCGCCGTCGGCCAGGAGTTCGCGGGCGTACAGCTGCTCGACGTACTGGGAAAGGATGAGGACCGGCAGTCCGGGCAGTTCGCTGCGGGCGGCAAGGGCCGCCCGCAGGCCCTCGTCCGACTGGGTCGGTGGCATGCGGACGTCGACGACGGCAACATCCGGCCGCCACGTCAACAGCGCGTGCAGCGTCTCGGGTCCGGTGGCTGCAGTCGCCACCACCTGGTGTCCATATGCCTCGATGAGGCGAACCATCCCGTCACGCAGGAGGTAGAGGTCTTCGGCTACAACGATTCGCACGGCACCATCATCCTCACTCGGGTCGGTCCGCCTTCCGGGCTGGTGATCCCCAGGGTGCCATCGAAGACCGCGAGGCGGCGGCGCAGCCCCGCGAGTCCGCCGTCGGCTCGCAGGCCGGCTCCGCCGCGGCCGTTGTCCTCGACATCGATGACGACGCCGGTGTCGTCCTGGGTGATGGAGATCCGGGCCTGGGTCGCACGGGCGTGCTTGACCGAGTTGGTCAGCAGTTCGGCGATGGCGAAGTACAGGGCGGACTCGATCGACGGGTCCAGGCTGAGTGGAAGGTCTGCGCTGACAGCCGCTTCGAGCGGGCTGTCCAGGGCAAGAGCACGAACGGCATCGATGAGCCCGCGGTCGTTCAGCACGGGCGGGTTGATTCCCTGGACCAGTTCGCGGAGCTCGGTCAGTGACGCGGTGGCACCGGCCCGCGCTTCCCGCATCAGCGTCCTGGCCTGGTCAGGGTCGGTTTCCATCAGCTTCTCCGCAGTCGCCAAAGAAAGCCCGAGCCCGACCAGGCGGGCCTGCGCCCCGTCGTGCAGGTCCCGCTCGATCCGGCGGATCTCGGCGGCCTGGGCAACCGTCGCATCCGCGCGCTGGGCAGTCAGCTCGTCCACCCGGTCCGCCAGCGCCATCGCGGGTGACGGGCGCAGGAAGCGGACGGCCACTGGCTTGAGACACCGCCAGGCATACGGGGCGCTGGCGACGGCCACGACCAGGCCGAGCCCCCCGAAGACGCGCGCGGCGGGCCCCAGCCGGCCGAGTCCGAGGACCGCCACGGCCACCCCGGCCGGCGGGAGGGACGCGACCACGCCTACGGTGAGCGGCGCGATCGCCGTGAACCGCAGATCACGCCAGTTGGCGGGATCGCTCCACCGGACCCGCCACTTCTGATCCAAGAGGGCATCGCGGCGGGTGCGCTCGTAGCCGAAGCCATTCCACCAGTACCCGGTGGACATCCGCGTCACCGGCCCGGCCTGCCGGTATCCGGCGGGGATGACGGTGGCCGTCCACCTCGCGACGAGGAAGCGGACCATCCGGCAGACCGAGCGGGACAGGGCGAGCGTGCCCCCGCACACCAGCACGAGCGGCGCAACCCACGACCACGGGTTTGCCGCTCCCCACCAGATCCCCAGCGCCACGGCGCCGGCCCACACGGCCGGGACCAGCATGCTGATGACCGCCACGAGGCACGCCCGTACGAACCCCACGCCGACGCGCGCCGGCCACGAACCCAGCTGTCTCATGATTCTTCCCTCGCTTTCCGTTCGGTGCTCCCACTGTGCACCGCGCGGAGCCCGCTACCGTCCTGGTCAGCCGGGGAGTGGGGCTATCCCCACCCACCCGTGGGTCTGGACGGATACCGCGTCGGCCTGGCGCTTTTTAGCGTCGGTGAGCATGGAAACCAACAAGCACACGACTGAGGCGGCACTCCTCAACAGCACCCGCGCCCAAGAAGCCTTCGACATGGTGAAGAACACCGTCAAGGTCTACGGCGCACTCGGCGCCGTCGCCCTCTTGGCGGTCATCGCAGTGTCGACCAGCGGTCATACGGTGAACACGTTCATGTGGGTCCGGGCAGCCCTGCTGCCTGCAGTCGCCGTGCTCATCCACCGGATGGCCGTCTCCGCTTCCCGGGGATCTCGACGGGCCTTCGAGCGCGTGAGCGCCCTCGCCGTCATCATGCCGATCGCGATCATCGGCGTCGACCTGATCCCGGGTATCTGCCCGCCGTGGTACGCCGTGACGCAGGCCGTGTGCATGCTGCCCATCATCCGAGTCGCGTTCATCATCCGGGGCTCCGCACTGCGCGCCGCCTTCCTCAAGTCACGCTGACCCCTCAGCTCCTGCGTGCTTCCTGACTGCACCAACGGCAAGGGAGGCGACAGTGAACCAGGCGGGCAACGCCGGCCGCCGCGCTGGTCCACTCCCTGTCGTCGGCATCGTCTGATGCGTCCGGGGCGCGCAGTGGACAACAGGCCCGTGTCCGGCTGCTACAGCCCGGCTCCGGGCTCGTCCATGCCAGCGGTCCGCAGCGGCCGGTGTCCCCGGTCGTCGAGCTGGGCAAGTTCGCGTTCGTAGTCGACGGTGATCGAGCCGTAGTAGTTGACCACCGAACTGCGCGCCGGGGAGATGTGCGCCAACACCTCGGCGTCCACCCCGCGCCCGGCGGTACGCAGTTCACCGACGGCCAGGCCCATGTACTCCGTGTGCCAGCAGACCACTGCGTTCGTCACGACAGTCAGGCACCACGCCTGTTCGTTTTGCTGCTCGGGCCGACGTCGGGTGACCTTGCCTTCGCGGGCGTAGTGGAGCCGGCGGCGCAGGGCGCCCGCACGGAGACCTCCGAGGCGCGGCTGCGCCACTTCATGGCCGACGCCGGACACGAGCTGCGCACGCCGCTCACCGCCATCCAGGGCTTCGCCGAGCTCCTCCTCGACGAGCCCGGCATGGCCGCCGTACGGCGCCACGAGGCACACGCCCTGATCGCCCACAACGCCGGCCGCATGAGCCGCCTGGTCGACGACCTGTTCCTCCTCGCCAAGCTCGGCGAGGCACCCGTGGCACACCGGGAGCCAATCGACCTGCTCTCCCTGGCGGCCGACGCCATCGCCGGCGCCGCCGTACGCCACCCCCACCACGCCATCACCCTGGAACCGCTCTCGGCCCCTCCCCGGATTCCCGGCCCCGCCCGGACGGGAGAGCTCCCGGGCGCCGGGGCCGGCGGGGAGCTCGACATCGTCGAGACGCCCGGCGATCCCCACCAGCTCGCCCAAGTCCTGGGCAACCTCCTGTCCAACGCCGCCACCCACACGCCTCCCGGGACCGCCGTCCACGTCAGAGTCGGCCTCACTCGCACCTCCGCCGGCGCGAGCCCGGGCAGCGGCCGGCCGCTGCCGGCCGGCACCCCCGTCTGCGTGGTCGAGGTCGCCGACGACGGCCCCGGCATAAAGCCCGACGAGGCCCACCGCGTCTTCGACCGCTTCTACCGGGCGACCCCTCACGACCGGTCGTCCGCACCGGGATTCGGGGCCGACCGCGAGCCGGGCTCCGGCCTCGGACTCGCCATCGCCTCCGCCATCGCCGCTGCGCACGCCGGACGCCTCGAACTGGACAACCGCCCCGGTGAGGGCTGCGCCTTCCGCCTGCTCCTGCCCGATCCGACGACCGCGCCGAAGGACGACGCCGATGAGACTCACCACGATCCGCATCACCCCTGACCGCACCACCGCAGCCCGCATCGACAAGAAGCACTTCACCCCCTGCCTCACCCGGACGTGGGCGCCCTGATCGCGTCGGGCACCGACTGGGCCCTGCGCGCCACGGCCCACACGGGCGAACGGTTCCCCCTCCCCTCCGCCACGTCGCCGGGTACGTCGTCGTCAACCACCTGTACACCCTCGACGGCCCGGCGGGACCGGCCGGGCCGTGCTCCGTGCTCCTCCTCGGACCGGATCTGGTCACCCCCGACCACGTTCCCATCGGGGGACGGGGACCGACCCCTGACGGCCGCGCTCGACGGCCGCCCGGTCCAGAGGGCCAACACCTCGGACCTCCACTTCGACGTCGCCACCCCCGTCGCGCACGCCGGCGACCTGACGCCCCTCGAACCGGGAGACCTGATCACCACCGGCACACCGGGCGGCACCCTCTCCCACCCCCTTGCCCCGGCCGGAACCTCCACGTCGCCGTCAAGGGTCTGGATGACATCGACTGCCTCGTGGCGGCACCGCTGTCCTGACGGAAGTACGTGCGAAAGCACAGGCGATGACAGATTCGAACTTCCGTGCGACCGTGCTCGCGGTTTCGGAAGCGTCACCTGAATCACCGGTATTGCGCTGAGGCGGCCCGTCCTGGATCAATCAGCACCCCGGCGGCAACCTCGGTAGCCAGCGCCCGCCCCAGCCCTCGGCTTCACCGTCGCCCTGGAACCTGCTGAGCCCCTCGCCGAACTGACAGCCGGTCCGCCGCGCACGGCTGGTCATCGTGCGCCTGACGCCAGGACTCACATAGCGGCTCCACGGCCTTGGTAACCGGGAAAGCGCCCTGGCAGCAGCCCCGGCACCGGCCGCTCACTGCCCGTACCGGCCGTCCATGCCACAGGCCGCTGCCCCACGGCACCGGCCTGGCCTGCTGTCGGTATCCGCAGGCTCGGCTGTCCACCCCCGGGCCTGTAGCCCCGCGTCCCCGGGCCTTCGTCACGTGTCCTGGCAGGGTGACCGGCGACGGCTCCACATGGGATCTCACGTTCTGCGGGCGGCGTCCGTCTACCAGGCAGGAGAAGGGAGACGCAGATGAGCACCCGACACGTCGCGATCGAGACGTACCTCGGGCCGATCACGATCGTCGCCAAGGACGAGACGATCACCGGCCTGTACTTCAGGCACCATGTCCGCCGGCCTTCGCAGGAGGCGTTCGGACCCGAGATCAGCGACTCGCCGGACTCGCTGCTGAACGAAGCGGTCCGCCAGCTGTGCGATTACCTGGCAGGGCGGCGCCGACAGTTCGATCTTCCGCTCGCGGCCGAGGGCGACTCGTTCCAGCATGCCGTCTGGGACATCGTGAAGAGCATCCAGTGCGGGGACACGACCACCTATGGCCGTATCGCCGAGCAGGTCGGAGACCGCGGTCTCGCGCAGAAGGTCGGACAGGCCGTGGGCGCGAACCCGCTGTGCATCTTCGTCCCGTGCCACCGCGTCGTCGGCTCCACCGGGGCCCTGACCGGGTACGCCGGCGGGCTGAAGCGCAAGCAGGCGTTGCTGGAGCTTGAGGAGCCGCCCGCAGGCGACGCCGGACGGTTGTTCTGACCGGGAATCTCACGCTTGCCGCCGCACGTACGTCTTCAATGGGATGGACATGAAACAACCGTTCGAGAGTGTGGTGGCGCAGCACGGTGCGACCGTGCTGCGCGTCTGCCGGGTCGTACTCGGCCCTCATGATGCGGACGACGCGTGGTCGGAGACCTTCCTGGCCGCCATGCGCGCCTATCCCGATCTGCCGGAGACGGCGAACGTGGAGGCGTGGCTGGTGACGATCGCGCACCGCAAGGCGATCGACGTGCTGCGTGCCGCGAAGAGGAATCCCCTGCCGGTCGACGAGGTACCGGAAACGCCGGCAGGGCAGGGCGTTCCGGACGTCGAGGCCGCCGGTCTGTGGTCCGTGGTGAAGGAACTGCCCAGCAAGCAGCGCCAGGCTGTCGCCTACCGGTACGTGGCGGGGCTGACGTACGCCGAGATCGCGGAGATCCTCGGCGGCACCGTCGAGGCGGCCCGAAGAGCCGCCGCGGACGGGCTGAAGAATCTCAGGAAACACTATCCGGGCGCGATCACGAAAGGAGCATCGTCGTGAGCGACATGCGCAACGATGACGACATGGCCGACCTGCTGTCGGCCCCCGTGGACGCCGGCACTCTCAGTCGCCTCCACCGCCGTCTGGAGCAGGCCGCGGAGCAAGCCGACCTGATCGATGTCGCTTACACGACCATCGACTCGCCCGTCGGCAAGCTGCTGCTCGCCGCCACCCCGAAGGGGCTGGTCCGCGTGGCGTACGACGGCGAGGACCACGACCGGGTCCTGGAAACCCTCGGCCACAAGCTCAGCCCGCGGATCCTGCGCGCCCCCCAGCGGCTGGAGGAGGCAACCCGCGAGATCGACGAGTACTTCGCCCGGCGCCGCCGGGTCTTCGACGTGCCGCTGGACCTTTCCCTGTCACACGGGTTCCGGCGCCTGGTGCAGACGCACCTGCCCGAGATCGGCTACGGCCAGACCCGCAGCTACCGCGACATGGCCGAGCTCGTCGGCAACCCCAAGGCCGTCCGGGCGGTGGGCACCGCCTGCGCGACCAACCCGCTGCCGATCGTCGTCCCGTGCCACCGCGTGCTGCGCACCGACGGCACCCTCGGCGGCTACATCGGCGGGCTTGAGGCCAAGACCACGCTGCTGGACCTGGAGGCCGCGGCATGAGCACCACGAAGGCGACCGGGCAGAAGACGGACCGGTGGCACCATCGCGTCGAGTCCGGCGACTGGGAGGCAATCACCGCGGAGGTCAACGAGTACGGCGGCGCGCTGCTGCCGCAGCTGCTCACCGCCGAGGAGACCGCGGAGACCAGGGAGCTGTACGAGCGGGACGGCCTGTTCCGCAGCACCGTCGACATGGGCCGCCACCGCTTCGGCGAGGGCCAGTACCGGTACTTCAACACGCCTTATCCCGAACCGGTCGAACGGCTCAAGCAGGCGCTGTACCCGCGGCTGCTGCCCATCGCCCGCGACTGGTGGACCAAACTCCGCAGGCCCGCGCCATGGCCGGACTCGCTCGACGAGTGGCTCCAGATGTGCCACGACGCCGGCCAGACGAAGTCCACGGCGATCCTGCTCCGCTACGCAGAGAAGGACTGGAACGCCCTGCACCGCGACCTGTACGGCGACCTCGTGTTCCCGCTGCAAGTCGTGATCAACCTCAACGAGCCCGGTGTGGATCACACGGGCGGCGAGTTCCTGCTCCTGGAACAGCGCCCACGCGCCCAGTCCCGGGGCACGGCCACGCTGCTGCCGCACGGACACGGATACCTGTTCACCACCCGCGACCGGCCCGTCCGCTCCGCCCGCGGATGGTCCGCCGCGCCGGTCCGTCACGGCGTGTCCGCCATCCGGTCCGGCGAACGTCACACCCTTGCCCTCGTCTTCCACGACGCCGCATGAACGACACGATGGACACCTACACCCTCCTGGGGGCCGACGGCCGGCCCTGCCGGTCGCCGGCCAAGGGAAAGTGGGGCGGCCACCAGGGCTCGAAGATCTACGGACGGCTCGACTGCCCCGCCGCACTGCGCGCCATCGCCCGCGGCGGCTACGTGAGGCACCGGGTCTTCTTCGCCGACGAGGCCACGGCCCTCGCCGCCGGGTTCCGGCCCTGCGGCATCTGCTGCAAAGACCGCTACCAGCAGTGGAAGACCGCCCGAGAGAACGGCCGACCATGGACCCCCTGACCAGCCCCCTGCTGAAGAGGCCGGCGAGCCACGACGCGGTCCCGACAGCCACAGACGCCGAGGTCGCGGCCATCGTCCACCTGGCTCGCGACCGCCGCGCCCACACCATCGTGATCGGCTCCGGCCGCACCCCGCATGCACTGGAGACCTCACGCCTGATCGAATCGGCCTGGGACCGCGCGGGAGGCACAACCCTCGCCACGATCACCTGGCCCGAGACCGGAGCCTCCTGGCTGCGCCACGCGTCACGGTTCGCCGACGCCAACCCCGACCTGTGGGTGATGACCGGCCCGCCGACCGGCTGGGCGCAGATGACCCGGCGACTGCTGTGGTCGACCCCGTGGCGCCCCGAGCGCACCCTGACGACCGCCGCGATCGGCGAACCGCGCACGCTCGCGCTCGTCGGCCTGATCAATCTGAACGGCCTGGCCGGCGCGACCGCACACGGCACCACCTGGCTCGTCGAGGACGACACCCTCCAGTACCCCACCCGCACGGAGGACCGGCCATGACAGCGCTGTTCACTCCACAACTCCCCGAGCGCGACGCGCAGGAGATCACCCCGGGCGCCACCCACGTCCCGAACTGGCTGACTCAGGAACAGCAGAAGTGGATTGTGGGTCAGTTCCGCGAGTGGGTACAGGGACCTGTCCCCATCCGCGCCGCGAAGATCCGCGGACACGAGATGTCGGTGCGCACCGTGTGCCTGGGCTGGCACTGGCAGCCGTACCGGTACACGAGAACGGCCACCGACGTGAACGGCGCCCGCGTCCTTCCGTTCCCCGACTGGATGATCCGCCTGGGACGCCACGCCCTTCAGGCCACCGGGCACGACACGGCCACGATCGGCTCGTACACGCCCGACACGGCGCTGGTGAACTTCTACGACGCGAACGCCCGCCTGGGATTGCACCAGGACAAGGACGAGGAATCCCGTGCCCCGGTCGTGTCGCTGTCCGTCGGCGACACCTGCACGTTCCGCTTCGGCAACACCGAAAGCCGCAAAAAACCCTATACGGACCTGCTGCTGGCCTCCGGCGACCTCTTCGTCTTCGGCGGACCCGCCCGCCTCGCCTACCACGGTGTCACCAAGATGCACCAGGACACCGCCCCCGAGGGGTGCGGCATCAGCCGCGGCCGGATCAACATCACGATGCGCATGACAGGGCTCGACGGGTGATCGCATGACACAGGAAGCAAGCAACACCACTGCTGCCGGTCCCGGCGTCGTCGTCGGAGAGGACGGACACGCCCGTCCCGCATGGGCGGCCGTCGACCCCCTGCTGCGTGACTACTACGACGGCGAATGGGGCATGCCGGTCACTGACGAACGCGGCGTCTACGAGCGCGTCAGCCTCGAAGGCTTCCAGGCGGGCCTGTCCTGGGCGACGATCCTGCGCAAACGACCCGCGTTCCGCGAGGCGTTCAACGGCTTCGATCCGGACGTGATCGCCGCGTACACCGAGACCGACGTCGAACGGCTGCTGGCCGACACCGGCATCGTGCGCAACCGGCAGAAGATCCGGGCGACCATCGCCAACGCCCGCGCCACCATCAGACTGCGCGAGGACATGGGCCTGGCCCACTTGGTGTGGTCCTTCCGGCCCGAGACCACTCCGCGCCCCCGGACCTTCGCGGAGATCCCCACGAAGTCCGCCGAGTCCATCGCGCTGTCGAAGGAGCTGCGGCGGCGCGGCTTCGCCTTCGTCGGCCCGACCACCATGTTTGCGCTCATGGAGGCGATCGGCATCGTCGACACCCACCTTCTGGACTCGCACCGGCGCGGCAGCTCCGGAGTCTGGACATCGTGACCCTGCTCCGCCTCTTTCCCCCCAGGGCCCCACCGACTCCGAGACCGCGCTGCGGATGCTGGCCGCCCACGCGATTCCGGGAGCCGAAGAAGCAGACATCCCGAGCCGCACCTACACCCGGCTCCTGCACCACGCGGGAGCGCCTGTGCGGGTGACGGTGACCTTCGCCAAGGACCAGGTCGCCGTCGACCTGCTCGACGAGATCCCCGCCCCCGACGGCCCGGCGGTGCCGATCCGCCGCTGGCCGGACCTCGACTCCGACACCGCACGGATCGCCGACGCCCTCGCCACCGACCCGCTGATCCGCCCGCTGGTCGAGCACCGGCCCGGCATCCGGCTCATCGGCTGCCCCGACGAGTTCGAAGCGGTCATCGCGACGGTCGTCGGCCGGCAGGTCTCGCTCGCCGCGGCCCGCACCTTCATGGGCAGGCTCGTCGCCGCCTACGGAACGCCGGCAGCCGGGCTGAAGACTCTCCCCGCACCACAGGATCTCGCGGCGATCCCCGACGCGGAACTCCAGGCGGCCGTCGGCCTCATCGGTGTACGGACCCGCACCCTCCGGGCCGTCGCCGAGAAGTGGGCGGACGGATTCACCCTCGCGCACCTCACCGCCGACGAGGCACGCCGAGCCCTGCTCAAGCTCCCCGGCATCGGTCCCTGGACCGCGGACTACCTCACAGTGCGTGTACTGCAACACCCCGACACCTTCGCCCCCGGCGTCCCGGTCGCCCGCAGGGCACCCGGGTCCGTCACCGCCGACCAGGCCCGGACCACCGCTGAGAGGTGGGAGCCATGGCGCTCCTACGCGCTCATGCACCTGTGGGCAAACGCCGCCTACGCAGCGCCCGGGAGGGGAGGAACGCGCGCCTGAAGCCAGATCCGGATCTCACACTTCCGCGCGAACCGACGTCTCCCTCGTGCCGGGAAGCAACCGCCCGACGCCGCTGACCCGAGTCAGCTCAGCGCGCCCGTGGCCGTCACGCGCCCGACGGCCACGGGCACCGCTGCCACAAGAGGCATGCAGGAGGAAAGCAAATGGCCGACCGGCAGGGCAAGAAATACGACCTGACCGCTTTCGAAGCCGACAACTACGGGACAAAGACGCAGCGCGCGACCGCCGCCACGTACTCCTTCCCGAATCTCTCGGAGGAAAGAGCCCGGTCGGCCCAGCTCGGCAGGGCGGTCGGAGATCTGCTCCAGTCCGCCATGTTCTTCGGTGGAATCGACGTGCTGCCCTTCACGATCTGCAACGAAAGCCTCGTCGTCGTAGCGTGCCAGGGCAACGAAATGGTCGGCATCTCGGTCATCGACCCGACCGGCGACACCGCCCGCGATGTCGTGACATGGATGGAGCCCACCCAGGAGACATGGGTGGCGCACGTGCTCAAGATCGAGCTTCTGCGCAACGCCCGCGCGGCAGGCATTGACCACGTGATCGTCCAAGACGGCACAGCGACAAAGGCCATCTACGAGGCCCTTGGCCTGCACCCCATCGAGGCAGCCGCCTGACCGGAGGCACCACGGACCCCGCTGTGCACGCGCCGCCCACATCCCTCTCCCCGCCGGCCGGCTCCCTGCCGCGGACGGCCCGCGAGGGCACCACAGGCGTCTCGCGACCGCCATGAGGACCCATCCCGGCATCACCCCGCAGAGCCGGCAGCAGTGCGCCCTGAACCCCCGAAAAGATTCACACGCCCGACCGCTGAGCGGTGTCCCGTAATCCCTGGCGGGCGCGCGACGACAGCTACGGCACCTCGCCGCGTTGTCGGAACGTCCACATACATCTGGTATGCAAATGTCCCTCCGCCTTGCGATGCACCGCATCTGACGCCGCGCACCGGTCCACCACGGATTACGGGACAGCCCTTAGCTCTTCGGTTCGATCCCATAAAACTTCACCGCCGATCTCACATTCCGGATTCGGCGAACGTCTTCGGAATGTCACTACGCCGCTGTCGAATCGGTGACAACAACAGAAAGGACAAACCCATGTCACTCGAAGAGAACAAGGCCATCGTCGGCCGGTGGTTCACCGAGTTCTGGGGCAACCCCTTCAACCCCGGCATCATCGACGAGCTCGCTGCTCCGGACATCCGGTTCGAGTACTCGCTGCACAAGCCCATGCGCGGCCGGGACGAGGTGCGCGCCTTCGCGACCAACTTCCGCACCGCGTTCCCGGACCTCAACTTCTGGGGCACCGCAGACCTCATCGCCGAGGGCGACTACGTCGTCGGGCAGTGGGAGGGCGGCGGCACGCACACCGGGCCGATCGTCTTCGACGACCTTCCCATCGGCTCCGTGCCGGCCGCGTCCGGCAAGACGCTCCGCTTCACCGGCAAGACGGTGCTCAAGGTCCAGGACGGCCTCATCGCCGAGGAGCTCGGACTCGACGACGGCGTGAAGGTCCTCCAGCAGCTCGGCATCATCCCGACCGCCTGAAGCTGAGTGCCGGCAGTGAGCCGGAGGGGGCCTGCCCCGCACGGCAGACCCCTCCGGCAGTTCCAAGATGCCAGCCGGGGGCGTGAAGTACGTGATGCAGCACGCCCTCGGCGTCCACCTGGATATGAGCTGATCTGCTCGGGGGCGTCGAGCATGAGGCCGGCCAGTTGCGAGCCCGCCCACAGGGCGAGAGTCAGGGCCATCTCCCGTGCGTCCTCGGCCTGGTGGCTGTCGCGCAGGTACCGCAGGTACAGGGAGCCGATGCGGATGAGCCGCCCCTCCGGTCGTCATCACCGCCGTCCGCCCGGCCGGTGGTGGCCCCCGGCCGGGTCCGCTCGGCCGGGGGCGGCCCCGACGGCGCTCACCCGGCCCGAACGGCGGCCGTGTCCCGTACGTCGTCCAGGAGTTCCCGTACCAGCACAGCGATCTGCGGCGCCTCGATGAGGAATCCGTCGTGGCCGTACGGCGAGGCGATCACCCGGGCCCGGTCGGCCGAGGGGATGCCCGCGGCCAGCTCCTCCTGCTGCGACAACGGGTACAGGCGGTCGGAGTCGACCCCCGCCACCAGAGTCCGCGCCGTCACCCGGGCCAGGGCGGCGCGCGTGCCGCCGCGCCCCCTGCCGATGTCGTGGGCGTTCATCGCCTCGGCCAGCACGGCGTAACTGGCCGCGTCGAAGCGCCGGACGAGTTTGGCGGCGTGGTGGTCGAGATAGGACTCGACCTGGTAGCGGCCGCCGCTCCCGGGGTCCTCCCCGTCCTGGGCGTGGTTGCCGAAGCGGGCGTCGAGTTCCTCGGCCCCGCGGTAGGTGATGTGGGCGATGCGGCGGGCGACGCCGAGGCCCGCGTGCGGCCCCTGCCCCGGTTCGGCGTCGTGGTAGTCGCCGTCCCGCCAATGGGGGTCGGTGCGGATCGCGTGGAGCTGGGCGCTGGCCCAGGCGATCTGGTCCGCGCTCGCCACCCCCGTCGTGGCCAGCAGCAGCAGCGACGCGACGCGTTCCGGGTGGGACACCGCCCACTCCACCGCCCGCATCCCGCCCATGGAGCCGCCGACCACGAGGGCCCAGCGCTCGATGCCCAGCGCGTCGGCGAGCCCGGCCTCGGCCAGCACCTGGTCGCGCTGGGTGAGCCGGGGGAACGCCCCGCCCCAGCGGCGGCCGCCGGGGCGGTGCGAGGCCGGGCCCGTACTTCCCTGACAGCCGCCCAGGACGTTCGGTGCCACCACGAACCAGTGGTCCGTGTCGAGCGCCCGGCCCGGTCCGATCAGCGCGTCCCACCAACCGGGGGCGGGGTGTCCGGGCCCGGCAGGTCCGGCGACATGGCTGTCGCCGGTGAGCGCGTGCAGGACGAGGACCGCGTTGGAACGGTCGGGCGCGAGCCGCCCCCAGGTCTCGTACGCCAGCCGCACACCGGGAAGCCGGTCGCCCGCCTCCAGCGGCAGAGGCTCCGGACGGTGGTACCACTGCCGGCGCCCCGGTGGGTCCCCCTCCTGCCACGCGCCGGTGGCAGGAAGGGGGATCGCCCTCGGGCCGGTCCCGCCGGTGATGTGGTCCGCGGTGTTCAGGACGCCTCCTTCGCAGCGCGGAAGCCCGCCTCCAGGTCCGCCTTGAGGTCCTCCAGGTTCTCGATGCCGACCGACAGACGTACCAGGCCCGGGGAGGTGCCGGTGGCGGCGAGCTGCGCGTCGTCGAGCTGGCTGTGGGTGGTGGACGCGGGGTGGATGATGAGGCTGCGCACGTCACCGATGTTGGCGAGGTGGCTGAAGAGTTCGACGGCGTCCACGAAGCGCTTGCCGGCCTCGACGCCCCCGCGCAGTTCGAAGGAGAACACGGCCCCGGCGCCGCGCGGCAGGTAGCGGCGCCCGGCCTCGTACCAGCGGTTGGACGGCAGTCCGGCGTAGTGGACGGCCGCGACCTCGTCGCGCTGCTCCAGCCACTCCGCCAGCGCCTGGGCGTTGGACGAGTGGCGCTCCATGCGCAGGCTCAGCGTCTCCACGCCCTGCAGGAGCAGGAAGGCGGAGTGCGGCGCGATGGCCGGTCCCAGGTCGCGCAGCAGCTGGACGCGCAGCTTGATGGCATATGCACCGGGCCCGAGGGCGGGCCAGTAGCGCAGGCCGTTGTAGCTGGGGTCGGGCTCGCTGAAGTCGGGGAAGCGCTCCGGGTGCGCGCCGAAGTCGAAGGTCCCGGCGTCCACGACGACGCCGCCGATGGTGGTGCCGTGGCCGCCGATGAACTTGGTCGCCGAGTGGACGACGACGTCGGCGCCGTGCTCGATGGGGCGCAGGAGGTAGGGGGTGGGGATGGTGTTGTCCACGATCAGCGGCAGCCCGGCCTCGTGGGCGACGTCGGCGAGGGCGCGGATGTCGAGGACGTTACCGCGCGGGTTGCCGAGGCTCTCGGCGAACAGGGCCTTGGTGCCGGGCCGGATGGCGGCCCGCCAGGCGTCGAGGTCGTCGGGGTCCTCGACGAAGGACACCTCGATGCCGAACTTCCGCAGCGTGTGCCGGAAGAGGTTGTACGTGCCGCCGTAGAGGGCGGCACTGGAGACGACGTGGTCGTTGGCGCCCGCCACGTTGAGGATGGCGAGGGTCTCCGCGGCCTGCCCGGAGGAGAGCGCGACGGCGGCGACGCCGCCTTCGAGGGCGGCGATCCGCTGCTCGAAGACATCCTGGGTGGGGTTGTGGATGCGGGTGTAGATGTTCCCGGGCTCGGCGAGCGAGAAGAGGTCGGCCGCGTGCTGGGTGTCGCGGAAGACGAACGAGCTGGTCTGGTAGATCGGGACCGCGCGGGCGCCGGTGGTCGGGTCGGGGACGGCACCGGAGTGCAGCTGCTTGGTCTCGAACGACCAAGCGGGGGTGGCGGAACCGGTCGGCTCGTCCTCGGGGGTGTGGCCGGCGGTGACGGCGTCGATCGGCTGGCTCATGCTTCTCCTCGGTACACATGCGATGCCCGGCGAGGGGCAGGGTGGTGCCGGTGTGAGCGGCGGGGTGCAGGAAGCAGGCGTACGGGGCTCCGCTCGGAGCGTGTACGCGGGGGTGTGCGCGACAACGGCGCGGGAGGGGCCACCACGGGCCGCGTCAGCGGGCGGTGGGACAACTCATGGTCGTGACACGCGCGTAGTCCACGTGGCGGCGGGTCACGAGCACGATCATGTGCCCAGGTAACCACAGTCGGACAGCGCGCACCACAGCCTTCCGCATTGCGGACAACCGGGGCCGCCCTCTTCTGCGTGCGGATGACGGGGGCGCTTTGGTGGCGCACAACCGCTCCCGCCCGGAAGCCCCGGACGGGCCGATGTCGGGATGGTTCCATGACGAGCGAGGTCCACTTCGGCATCACCATCGATGACGAGCCCGCCGGGCGGATCACCTTTGAGCTGTTCGACGACATCGTCCCCAAGACCGCGGAGAACTTCCGCCCTTGCCCTCGATCCGCCGACGTGGTCTGGAGGTGATCTTCTGACGGGCTTCTGAGCCGGTTTTGGGTCGACCGACGGGCGTGTGGAACGCCACCGGGCGCATCAACGTGCTGGACAGGCTCGGCGACACGGAGCTGGACCGGCTCGTGGCCAACGGGCTGCGGGAGGTCGCGCTCGGGATCGAGTCAGGCTCCGACCGGGTCCTGACGGCGATGGACAAGCGGATCACCGCGGCGATGACCGAACGCGTCGCCCGCCGCCTGGTCGCGCACGGCATCGGCATCAAGGCGTACTTCATCCTCGTTCCCCCGGGGAGTCGCAGGATGACCTCGACGCAACCGTCCGTCGCATCCGCACCCTGTGGGACATCGCCGACCACAGCCCCGGCGGGGGCGTACGAGCAAGCGTGTTCGAATTCCGCCCCTGACCTGAGGTCAGCCTCGATCTTGTATGACGGTCCGCCGACGGAATCGGTGGACCGTTTCGCTTTCTGTGGTTGATGGTGGGCATGCTGGCGACCCGGGTGTCGCGTCGGGCGGGCGCCGGGTTCCACTGCTCCGGGCTGGGCCCTCTTTTCGTAGGGACAGGAAGATTCGCTGGTCAGCCGGGGTTCGGCAGGAGGGTGAGCCGTTCGAGGGCGCCTGTGATCTCGTGGGTCCAGGGCCAGTGGCGGGCGAGGCGGAGGATGCGGCGTCGGCCGGTGGTGACGAACTGGCCGGCCGCGGAGAACAGGCGGAACCGCAGGCGGCGCGGTTCCCAGAGCCTTGCCTGGCCAGTCAGGGCGAGCATGGGCATCCAGGCCAGCAGGTCGAGAGCGATCTGGACGATCTCCAGCCAGATGCCGTTCTGTGCGGTGTCGTGCAGAGGAAGGTTGCGCAGACCGGTCGAACGCGCGGCCCGGATGCGGTCCTCCGCGCGGGCCCGCAGCCGGTGGCGGAGCTCGAGCTCGGCGATCGGCCGGTCGGGGGTGTTCGTGGCGAAGCAGGTGATCCGCATGCCGTCCGCATCCGTGAATCTCAACTGGGCACCGGGGTAGGGCCGTTCCCTGCGGACGATCAGCCGCATGCCCTTGGGCCGGCCGTCCAGGACGTCGCCGGCGAGTTCGGCGGCCCAGGTGCCGTCGCGGACCTCGCCGTCCGTCTCGACGGCCGGGTTCCAGGCCGATGCCGGGACCTTGAGGACGTGCTGGTGGATGGCCTCGGTGATCAACATCCCGACCGAGTAGGACAGCCGGCGCCCGCGCCGGGCGAGCCAGGCGACGAACTCGTGAGTGCCGCCTGCGGAATCGCAGCGGATGAGGGTCTGCCGCCCGCGCCGGTACGTCTTCGGCAGCTGATCCAGGGCGAGGCGGGCGGCACTGATGTGGTCGGCGGCCGTGTTCGAGCCCGCGTTGCCCGGCTTCAGCAGGGCCGCGACGGCCTCGCCGGTTCCGCCCGGTCCGTGGTCGACGAACCCCATCAGCGGTTGGTGGCCGTAGGTCTTCTTCCAGGTCGGGGCGGCGTCCTGCTTGTCCGAGTGCGCGACGACCAGCACTCCGTCCTGGTCCACGGTCACCCGCCCGTCGGCGTCCGGAGCCTGACCTGCAGCCACCTTCCAGACGCGGCTGCGGACTTCGGCCCGGGCCGCGCGGATCGCGGTCAGTGCCTTCCCGCCGGCGGTGGCGAGGGTGTCGATCATGCGGGAGACCGTCGGGTCGGAGGCCACCGGTCCGAACACGGCCGGCTCGGACCGCAGCAGTACGACGTCGGCGAGGCAGTCTCCGCCGAGCGCGACCGCCAGCGCGAGGCCCAGGAGTACCTTGCCCGGGTCGTGGACGGCCCGCGGTTTGCGCCAGGGGGTGAGCGCTGCGGAGATGGCCCGGTCAAGGCCGATCTTGCGGACCGTTTCAACCAGCAGGACCGAGCCGACCTGCGAGACCACGGCTCGGCCGTCGTTCCGGACACGGACATGGAGGTAGGACCCGGTAGGCTGCTTCACCTGGAAAGTGCCTCCGACAGGGGCGGGAACAAGGATCTCAGCAATCCTCATTCTCGCTGGTCAGAGGCACTTTTCGCTTACCTGACCGCCCGTCGGACAGCCCGCCTCATGAAAGCGCGAGGCTAGACGGAGACCAGGCAAAACTGGCAGCCAGAGAAGACCCTGATCACCCAACAAAGGTCGAAAGGTTAAAGAACGAGCTCAGCTTGTTCTTTTCCGACCGTTTGGGCCTCTGGAGCGGGGCACGAAATACCGCTTCGCGCAACGGTACGGATGTCTCCGTACTCATCATGTTCCTCTCCGGCCGCAGACGATCCGCCCGGTGGCCGACGATGGCGACGCGCGGCGGGATCGGGTGCCGGCCCGGGAGCCCAGGAGACCGTGATCGGACACCTTCGTGTACCTCGTGAGGCACCTCCCCGGCGCGGAAGTGCTCATGGACGGCGGATACCGCGGCCTCGGCCTCGCCCTCGGGACAGCCCTCAGACAACCGCCCCTGCCTCACCTCCGTCCCTGCCGCCCGCAGCCTGGACGCGATGTGCCGATATCTCGTGCCCCGCCCCCGTCACCGGCTTGCAGCGGCCCTCCTGGACCGCACTGCACCCCTGCGTTGAATTGGCTATGACGGCGGCGACATCAAATGGATCTTGCATGATCAAATACATGCCTGCGGCCCAACCGGGTTCGACCATTCCAGGGACATATTCACCCGTATGCCATTCCCGTGCCCCGGGGCATCACCCGCAGGCGGCGGTGCCCCGGGCACGGGCCGGGGCACCCGGTCCGGCGCCCCGCCGAACCAGTGGATCCGCGGTGGCGGCTGCCCGGTCCCGGTCCCCTTCAGGGAGGTACGGCCCCAGGGGGCCGGGACGCATGCTGTTCGGGCCCTTCGTGGCGACGGCCGGGACGGAGAACATCCGCGAGTTCCCCCTCGAAGGACTGGACGCCGCAGCCCGCAGGGGCGACCACGGCGGGCCGCCGGTCGCCACCCGGGATCAGTGCGTCGTCCTGCCGGCGGGTGTCTCAGCGGAGGGGGGAGGCGCGGGCCAGGAGCCGGGCGGTACTGGCGTGGCGGCGGTGGGGGTTGAGCAGGTGGCGCATGGTGTACAAGCGTCGGGTGACGCGGTGGGAGTGCAGGGCGGGGTAGTCGTCGAGGAACTTGTGCCAGTGAACGAGGGCCGCGTCCAGGTGCCCCTGGGCGAGGAGGGTCTCGGCGAGGCGGGCCCGGGTGAGGATGCTGGCCTGGCGTTCGGCGGGGGCGCGCAGGCGCAGCGAGGCGGTCAGCGCTTCGGCTGCACCGGTCCTGTCACCGAGGGCGGCCAGGGTCTGGGCGCGCTGGTAGTGGAGGGCGCCGGCCGGGTAGTGGGTGAACGGGCCCGGGGTGGTGGAGGCCCGTTCGTAGAGCCGCTCCGAGGTCGTGAGGGCGGTGAGGGCGGCGTGTTTGTCGTGGCGGGCCTGGATGACGGCAAGGTGGGCCTGCGCGTAGGCACGGATGACCAAGGGGGCGGTGAGCGTGGCGTCGGCGGCGCGTTCCGCCAGGGTACGGACGGCGGCCGTATGGTGGCCCAGGTCATGGGCGTGGGCGGACATGGTGCGCAGCACGATGGCGAGGGTGGATGGATCGTCTGCCTCGGCGGCCATGGACGCGGCGGTGTGGTGGTAGCGCTGGGCCAGGGCGTCGGCCCCGCTGTCGGCGCTCATGGTCCCGAGCAGCACGACCAGCTGGGCGGCCCCTGTGAGCAGTTGCCGGTGTGTGTGCTCGGTGGCCGGGGCCTGTAAGTAGCCGGCCACGTCATGGCCGAGATAGGCGGCCAGCGCGGTGCGGACATGACCGGAGCCGTGGAGCTGGGCGGCTTCGGCGAAGACGCGCGTCATGGTCTGCATCTGCTCGACCTCCCCCCGCCCCGCCCGGCCTCTCGCGCCATCTGGACCCGGCGGCGACCCGGCCGGCGGCTTGGCGTCGGGCGGCCGCACGACGGGAACGGCCAGCATGGCCAGGCTGTACACCCCGGCGTGCAGCAGGCGGCGCCGTTCAGGGTCGAGGTCAGCGCGGGTGAGTGCGGTCAAGCGACGCAAGGGGTCAGCCTCCCAGGATAGATCGAGCACTGTGCACGGGGGGCGGCTAAGGCCCGCCTCCGCGGCCCCCACGGGCCGCCCGAGCCGCCGGGAGAGCACCTCCAGCAGCAGCTGCGGAATGGGTGGCCGGGGCGTGGTGCCGGACAGCCATCGCGAGACCATGGAGCGGTCGCAGGCAAGTTGGCGTCCGTGCTCGGCAGCCACCTGCCGCAGGGCCGCGGCGAGCTGCGCGCCGCTCCAGCCGGTCTCCGCAAGCAGTGTCCGCAGGCGGGTATTGGGTGTCTTCGGCACGTCTTCCCTCCCTGGCTCCGGTCAACTGGCGCCACGGCAGGCAATGTTCGCCCGTCAATGAGCGGCGTGGGGTACGTGCCGGACGTCGCGACGGGGCGACCGCTGCCTGCCGCGGCACCAGGACACCCTCGCCCGGAATTCACAAGCACGCAATGGTGCAGCGGTTGCAGCGCATTCACCGCCTCGACCGTCTGTCCGCCGGAAGATCCGCGCGGTGTACTAGTTGTTGTCTTCAACGACAGGCGAAGCCCGCTGTGTTCGTCTTGGCCATTGCCTGCCCAGGACCCGGATGTGGGACGGGCTGGTGGCCGCGGCCACTGTCGCACCCATCCCGGCTGACCCGAGCGACCGCCGTAGGCGCCGCCCGGGATCACGTGAGCAGGTACTGCACCGCAACACCACTGGAGCTGTGATGAGCGTTCTTGACGTCTTCCGGATCGACAGAGCCCGGGCACTGGTGACTGGCGCATCCCGGGGCACCGGCCGTGCAGTCGAGCTCGTCCCGGCCGAGGCCGGAGCCGATCCGGCTCTGTCGGCACGCACCGCCGAGAATCTCGAAGACACCGCCCACGATGGCGAGGTGTTCGGCCGCAGGGGCGGCGATCTTGCGGGCCCCGGGGCCGCGGACGACGTCGTGGAACGGGCGTCTGCCGTTCCGGGCGGTCCGGACGATGCCGTGCATGAGGCGGGGCTGCTGCCCCTGCACGACGACGACACACCCGTACCGGTGCAGCCGGGCCGAACGGGACCACGTGATGAGCGTCAACGCGACGCCACGGCCGGCCTGTGCCGCCCTGCCCATCCCCACCTGAGGGCTGTCCGCAATCCCGCCACGCAGTTCGCCCTGGCGGGCGGGGCCAACCCGATCTGCGTCGTCTCCAGCGACCAGAAGGCGGACATCTGCCGTGAATGGGTGCGCCCGCGATCATCGACCGCAACGCCGAGGGCTACCGGTTCTGGAAGGACGAGCACGAGCAGGACCCGCGCGAGTGGAAGCGGTTCGGCAAGCGCATCCGCGAACTCACCGGCGGCGAGGACGTGGACATCGTCTTCGAGCACCCGGGCCGCGAGACCTTCGGCGCGAGCGTGTACGTGACCCGCAAGGGCGGCACGATCGTGACCTGCGCCTCGACCTCCGGCTACACCCACGAGTACGACAACCGCTGCCTGTGGATGTCGCTGAAGCGGATCGTCGGCTCGCACTTCGCCAACTACCGCGAGGCATGGGAGGCCAACCGCCTGGTCGCCATGGGGAAGATCCACCCCACGCTGTCGAAGGTCTACCCGCTGGAGCAGACCGGCCGGGCCGCGTACGACGTCCACCGCAACCTCCACCGGGGCGAGGTCGGCGTCCTCGCCCTCGCCCCGCACGAGGGCCTGGGCGTCCGCGACCACGAGAAGCGCGCCCGGCACATCGACGCCATCAACCGCTACCGCTTACAGGAACAGGATGGAGATCTCTCATGACGAGCACCTCCCATCGGCCGCGCACAGGGCCCGCCGACGTCGTTGTCGCGGAGGAGAACGGGAAACCGCGGCCGTTATCGGTCGGCATCCGCTCTGTGGGTGCCTATGTACCGGGTGTGGTGGTCACGAACCAGATGGTCGCCGACTGGGCGTCGACGGATCCCGAGTGGGTCGCCGCCGCGACCGGCATCATGGAGCGCCGCGTCGCCCCGGTCGGTGAGTCCACCTCCGCCATGTGCGAGCCGGCGGCCCGCGAGGCAGTGGAAGGCGCAGCCGGGCCCATCGACACGCTGATCCTCGCCACGTCCACTCCGGACCAGGTCACCCCGGCCACCGCGACGGCCCTGCAGGGCCGTCTCGGACTCGACGGTGATGGCATGGCCTTCGATCTCAATGCCGCCTGCGGCGGCTTTGTGTACGGCCTCGCGGTGGCGCGCGGCCTCATCAGCACCCTGCCGAGCGTGCGGAACGTCCTCCTCGTCGGAGCCGACCAGTACTCGAAATACGTCAACCGCTCTCACCGCGCCACCTCGGCCCTGTTCGGCGACGGTGCCGGTGCCGTGACGATTGGCCCTGTCCCCGACGGCCACGGCATCCAGGGTGTGGCGCTTGCCGCCTACAGCGAGTTCCACGACGAGGTCGGCATCATGGCCGGGGGCACCCGCGAGCCCCTCACTCCCGAGGTCCTGGAAGCGCGCCGCGACAAGCTCCACATGAACGGCAAGGTCGTGCGCCGGGTGTTCGTCGAGAAGGTCCCCGCCCTCGCCCTCCAGGCAGCCGACGAGGCCGGGTGGAAGCTCGCGGACATCGACCGGTTCGTGTTCCACCAGGGCAACCCGGTGATGCTGCGGGAAATCGCCGACGCCCTGGGCATCGACGCCGACCGGGTCGGCGTGACCGGCGACCTGTACGGCAACACCGGGTGCGGCTCCATGCCCCTGACACTGCACCACATGAATCGTGTCGCGCCGCTGCGCCGCGGCGAGAAGATCCTTTTCGCCGGAGCAGGCGGCGGCATGACGGTCGGGGCGGTCGCACTCACCTGGTGGTGACCGGCCCATGCCCTCCCGGTCACCCTCCGCCACGGAACAAAGGACACCGACATGGACAAGACATCAAAGCCGCACGCCGACCCGCTTCTGCTCGCCGGTACCTGGAAACTGCTGTCTCTGACCAGCACGGAGAAGGGCGAGACCACCCATCCGCTCGGTGAGGACGCCCGCGGCCAGATCATGTACACCATGGACGGCTGCCTGTCCGCCCAGATCGGCGGCTCGGGCGGATACATCGGCTACGCCGGACGGTACGAGTTCCACAACGACGTGGTCGTCCACCGCACGATCGTCGGCAGCACCCCGCAGTGGGAGAACGCCGCGTTCTCCCGCACGGTGGAGTTTCGGGACGGCCTGCTGATCCTGCGCGCCGACCCGGCGAACGGCCTCCCCGCCGTGACGGTCGTATGGAAGCGGGTGGGCCGCTGATGGACTGCTTCCCGCACATACGCGACGACGCGACGGTCTACCTTGCCGCAGGGCAGGGAACCGACCCCACCGGGGCCCTGGCCGGCCTCCGCGCAGGCACGAACACCGCCCTTCCGGCCGGATCATGGGGCGTGGCGGGCGAGGTCCTCGCAGAGGTCACGCAGACGATGGCCTGCTACGGCTACCGGGCACACGGTGCGCTGCATGACGTTCTCCTGGGCCGCAGGCCGGCCGACACGGCACCGCACGGGACGAGCATGCTGGCGCAGTTCGCCGCGTCAGTGGCTCTCTCCCGGATCCTCGCCCGGGCGGGCACCGTGCCGTCACTGATCGTGTCGCAGAGCCTCGGCGAGTGTGCCGCCCTGGTCGCAGCCGGGGCGCTCACCGTCGCGGAGGGTACCCGTCTGGTGTGCGCACTGAGCGATGTCTATCGCAACCCCTGCGCCCGGGGGGCCCTCGTGCTCGTCCAGGCCGGGGAGGCGGAGACACAGGCACTCCTGGCTCGCACAGCACGCGATGATCTCGCCCTCGCCTGCGTGAACACCCCTCGCCAGACCGTCGTCAGTGGATCCACCGATGCCGTGGCAGCTCTGATGGGGCTCGCCGGCCCCCGCCGCAAGGTGCTGCCCGTGCCCCTGCGTGCGCATGAACCCGCACTGTGGGAATGCCGGGACCGCTTCCTCGACCTGATCGGGGACGTGGACCAACGGCCGCTGCGCGTGCCCGTCTACTCGTCGACCCGGCGCCGGTGTTACACCGCGGGCGACAAACTCGGCGAGGCTCTGGCCGACAACTGGGTGATGCCCGCCTATTCCGTCGATGCGTTCATCCGGCTCGCGCCGCCCAGGGGCCGCCTGTTCATCGAACTGGGCATCGGCCGCGCTCTTGCCCACGCGGTGGGGGAAGTACTCCCCGGGGCCCACACCTTGACCCCTCTCGTCCCACCAGGTGCAAGCCGATAGGCCGACAACGTCACTCGGCGTCACGGCCGACGCCGTCATCAACGGTCGCTGCCCTGTTTCATGGGCGATCACCCATGAAACAGGGCCTGGACCGATACGCGACCGATATCGCATATGCCCCCTGTGCCTCCGGGTCCGCGCATTCCGCATGCCGCGGCGCGACAGAGGCCGTGCGGCGCGACAGAGCGGGAGCGCGGGCTCGGAGAGTCCTGAGATATCGCAAGTTCCTCGGAACCAACCCTCAACCGGAGGAGAGTGAAAGTGATCAGCCAGTTCGATCAACTTGCCCTGCTGTACGAGGAGTTCTCCCGGACGCCCTTTCGCCGGCATCTGGAGATCCCTTCCGTGCTGCAAGCGGTCGGTGCACTTGAGGGCCTGCGCGTCCTGGACTTCGGGTGCGGCAGCGGGATCTACAGCCGGCTGCTCGCGGAGCAGGGAGCCGACGCGGTGGTCGGGATGGACGAGGCGGATGGCATGGTCGCCCACGCCCGGCGGGCCGAGGAGCGGGAGCCCCAGGGAATCACCTACGTGACCGGTGCCCTGCCGGAGGCCATGGTCGGCTCGTTCGACATCGTCCTCGGCGTGTATGTGCTGCCCTACGCCACCACGTACGGGGAATTGACAGCGATGTGCCGTACCGCGGCGCGGGCACTGCGGCCCGGGGGGAGGTTCGTGACGCTGCCGGTGAACCCTGCTTTTCACCCGGACCCGGAGTACTACGCCTCCTACGGTTTCCGCGTGTACGACCAGGGCTCCAGGGGCGATGGCGCGCCGCTGGGACTCGATCTGCGTTTCGGCCACCACGACGCGCATGTCGTGGCGCGGCTGTGGAGCACGGCCGCGCTGCGCCGGGCGCTGGCCGAGTGCGGGTTCGGCGCCCCCGGCCAGCCCTCCCACCTGGTGACCGATGACGCACCGGCGGGCTTCGGCGCGGACTATCTGCGGGTGCCGCACGCGCTGATCCTCGACGCGGTCAAGGAAGGGGAACTGTGATGGCCCCGTCGCGGTCCGCGGCCGACCCGACACAGCGGCTGGTCACGCGCAGCAACCTCCTGATCGAGCAGGCCCGTTTCATGACCTTGGCCACGGTGGGCCCGGACGGCGCGTGGGCGTCGACAGTGAATTTCGTGCCACTGCGCGGTCCGCTGCGCCTGTTGTGGTACTCCCTGCGGGCCGCGCGGCACTCGGTCGACATCGAGGCCGACGGGCGACTGTCCGCGTCATTGTTCATGACTGGCCTCGACAATGAACTGGGCTTGGACGGAGCCCAGTTCACCGGGACGGCGCGGGCGGTCGACGCCGGTGAACTCGCCGCCTTGAGCCAGTGGTACTACGAGCGGAACTTCGCCGACCCGCAGGTGCGCGAGCAATGGCGTCTGGGCAGGGCGGAGTTCGAGGGCCGTGGACCTCGACGGTTCTACGTCGTCGATGTCGACGCATGGTGGCTGTTCGACCTCGAAGGCTGGCTGGAGGACAAGAACGACCGGCGGATCGCCGTGCCCCTGGACCGCCTCCACGCCCCGCTCCCCGGCGAGGCCGCCGAGGATGTGAATCGGCTGTGAAGGCGCTGGTCAAAACCACGGCGGCCGCCGGCCTGAGCTATGTGGATGTGCCGGAGCCGGCGATGGGCCGTGAGGACGTCCGCATCCGGGTCCTGCGCACGGGTATCTGCGGCACCGATGTGCACATTCACCGCTGGGACGGGTGGGCGCAGCGCACCCTGACCCTGCCGCGCGTGGTCGGGCACGAGTTCGTCGGGGAGATCGTGGAGGTGGGGGCGGGCGTCGGCGCGCTGCGGCCGGGGCAGCTCGTCGGGGCCGAGGCCCACCTGACCTGTGAACGCTGCGCCCATTGCCGGGCCGGGGCGAGGCATCTGTGCACTGCGACGCAGGGGCTCGGTGTCCAACGCGACGGTGTGTTCGCCGAGTTCATCACGCTGCCGGCCCGGAGCATCTGGGTCCACGGCCCCGGCATCTCCCTGGACGTGGCCGCGATCTTCGATCCGTTCGGCAACGCGGTGCACGCCGCGGACACCTTCGACCTGGACGGGCGCGCCGTTCTGATCACCGGCGCCGGGCCGATCGGCGTGCTGACCGCCGCGGTGGCCGTCCACCGCGGTGCCCGGCTGGTGGCGGTCACCGACGTCAACCCTTTCCGGCTGAAGCTGGCCCAGACGCTCGGCGCCCATCACGCCGTCGAGGCCGCCCCCGGAGCTGTCTCCCGCCTGCTCGCCGACCTCGGCATGGACACCGGCTTCGATGTCGCCTTCGAGATGTCCGGAAACCCCCAAGCCCTGCACGAAACACTCTCCTGCGTGGACCGGGGCGGCCATGTCGGACTGCTGGGCCTGCCGCCGGAACCGGTGCCGGCCGACTGGGCCGATCTCTCCCTGCGCATGATCACCGTCCACGGCATCAGCGGACGGCGGGTCTTCGACACCTGGCACAGCATGCGCGACCTCCTGCGGGACGGGCTCGACCCCCAGCCCTTGATCACACACCACTTCCCGGCCGACGAGCACGACGAGGCATTCGCCGCGGCCGCCGAGGGCAGCGCCGGCAAGGTCGTACTCACCTGGTCCGAGCCGACAGGAGCCACGGCATGACCCGCACCCCGACCGTCAGCCTCACCGTCACCGCGCACACCTCGATCGACGACTGCGGCACGGAATGGGACACCCTCATGAACGCCGCGGACGCCCCCGTCTTCTACCGGCGGCCCTTCCTGCGCGCATTCGAACAGCACCCCCTGCACCCGGTGCAGCAGACCGCCTACCTGATGGTGCGGGACCACACCGGACTGGCGGTCGCAGGACTCCCCGCCTATCTGCAACAACGTGTCGACCCCATGAGCGTCCTCGCCGACCACCTGCCGCAGACCGTCGACATGCCAGTCGTCTTCAGCCACGTCTGGCACTGCTTCGACACCGTCCTGCCCCTCCACCCCCAGGCCGACGACACCGCCGCCCACACCCTCCTGATCGCCCTGCGCCTGCAAGCCGCCACCTGGGACGCGGCCCTGACCGGCCTGGCCAACATCGACGCCACGCACCCGCACACGGAGATCCTGGCCCAGGCGGGCCTGCACCCCGTCGAGATCGACACCGGCTGGGGCCTCGACCTGCGACCGATACCCGACTTCGACGCCTACCTCAACGGCCTCGGCAAGACCTCCCGCCGCAACATGCGCCACGACCTGCGCAACGCGCGGGACGCAGGACTGACCACCTCGTTCCACCCGCCCCACGAAGCCGACCTGGACGGCTTCGTCCGCCTCGCCCGTGCCACCGCCGCCAAATACCACAACTCCGACTACTACCGGCCCGGCCTCTTCCAGGACTTCGTCCGTGCGCTCGGCAACGACGTACGCGTCCTCGAACTGCGCATCGACGGCCGCCTCGTGGGCTCCGCGCTCGCCCTCGTCGACCCCACCCGGCTGCACTTCTGGGCATGCGGCGTCGACTACGACGCATGCCCCGGATTCAGCCCCTTCTACGTCGCCTTCGCGGAACTGCTGCGCGAAACCATGGCCAACCGCCGCCCCTGGTTCGAAGCCGGCCGACGCAATCCCGTCTTCAAACGCCGCTACGGCCTGACTCCCCGTACCCTCACCGCCTGGACCACACCGACCTGACGACAGGAGAAGGCGGGCCGCACCCCGGCTCCGGCCCAGCCAGGCGCGTAGTTCTGCCGCCTGCCGGCACCGAGGGACGGCGCAGTCCCTCGGTGCCGGCGGGCGGGCTGCCACTCCGGCCCGGGGCCTCCCGGCGCGGTGGCCAGGCCCGGCCGGGCGGTGGGACCGGTGCCATCATCGGGTCCCTCGTAAGGGGATGCGCGTCGATCCGTGGGCTGAAGTCATCGCCGGTCAGCCCGCCGCGTCCGTCAGAGGGGTCGGACAGGCGCCGCCGGGTGTGGTGAACAGCTCGAAGTGCCACATCCCGTTGTTGTAGACCTGGCACAGTCCGTAGTCGTCACCGTGGCGGATGAGCCAGTCGTCGGCGTCGGTGGGGCCGATGTCGACGGCCTTCCCGGAGACGTGGGCCGACTTGTCCGGGGTGCTCACGAACCGCCGCGCCTTCTCCGCGCTTCCGTGCCTCTGGACCGCCTCGTCCAGGAGCCGCTGCTGGTGATCTCTGCTGCGCCACCCCGAGGTGACCCGGAACTCGATGCCGGCCTCGCGAGCGTCCTGGGCCGCCTTCTGTACGGCCTTGAGCAGGACCTTGTCCAAATGGCCGACTGCCGGGTACTGGGGGTCGAAGGGGTGAGTTCGCGGCCTTCGGGGAGGTCGGCAGCGCCCTGCGGGGCCGGGGCGTCCGCCCCTCCGCCCCGGCCGGGCACCCACGGGGACGACGTGTGCCGGATCATCGTCGAGCGGCGCCTCGGCTGCCGGGTGCTCATGCTCACTGCGGCGGGCCTGATCGACGAAAAGGTCACCGGGTTCGAGATCGGCGCCGCCGACTGTCTGACCCAAGCCTTTCGACCTGAAGGAGCTAGTCGTACGCCTGCGCTCGCTGGCGCGCCGTCCCAAGGATGGTGCGCCCCCCCCGTCCTGGACTACGCCGGGATCCGGCTGGACGCCTTCCGGCGCGAGGTCTTCCGCGACGGGCGATACGTGGCGCTCACCAGGAAGCAGTTCGCAGTGCTGGAGGTCCTGATGACAGCGCGCGGCGGTGTCATCAGCGCGGAGACCTTGCTGGAGCGGGCCTGGGACGAGAACGCCGACCCGTTCACCAACGCGGTCCGCATCACCATGTCCACCCTCCGCAAACGGCTCGGCGAACCATGGGCCATCCACACCGTGCCCGGCGTCGGATACTGGCTCGACCAGCCGGACGGTGAGCGAGAGCCGGCCGGACACCACCGCAGGACCGGACAACAGGGGCAGCCCGGACACCACGTTCGGGCCGGGCGACAAGGCACGACGGGGCAGTACGGGCCGACGGGCAGTGAGCGGTGAGTCACGGCCCCGCACCCCGCCACGTCGACGGCACCGGAGCTGCCACCGGCCCACGAAGTGCCGACGGCCCGGCAAGCGCCCAGACCACCGGCATCGCCGGCACCCCGGTATGGGCCGGGCGACCTCGTCACCCCCGAGCAGCGCTACCAGTGGTGGCGTGCGGAGGCCGCTGTTCTCGAGGGCCAGGTCCCCGAGAACCTTTGCCGAGCTCATCGAGCTGTTCGTCCCCCTGACAGTCGCCTCGTGCTGTCCGATGCGCTGTCCGCCGCAGTCTCCGCCGCGCTCGTCGCCGGCTACTGGGCGGGCAGCGCCCGCGTCCTCGAACGCGCCGAGCGCACGATCGACCGCTGGCCAGGAAGCACGCGGTCCGCCGCGCCTTGGACCGTGTCCTATGTGGTGAGGCGGAGGAGACGTTTGTAGCAGCAGAGGGTGGCGGCGAGTCCGAGGAAGGCCAGGTAGGTGCGGGGGGTGGCGTTCGTAGCGGTGGTTGAGTCGGCGGTAGCCGGTCAGCCACGACAATGTGCGTTCGATGACCCACCTTCGGCGTCCGAGCCGTTCGCCGGATTCGATTCCCTTGCGGGCGATACGGACGCCGATACGTTTCCCGTGGAGCCATCTACGCAGGTCAGGGATGTCGTAAGCCTTTTCGGCGTGGAGCCTGCGGGGTTTGAGGTTCCAGCCGCGGTGGGGGTCGTGTCTCGATTGGAGACCGGCCACGATGGGCTTCAGGCCCCGGCTGTCGTGGGTGTTGGCGGCGGAGATGCCGACGACCAGGGGCAGCCCGTTCGCGTCCGACAGGACGTGCATCCTGGAACCCGGTTTACCCCGGTCCACGGGGCCCGGGCCTGTGAGTTCGCCCCCTTTTTGGCCCGTACGTGGGCGGAGTCGAGGACCACGCGGGTCACGTCGAGCAGGCCGCACTCGTCGATGCGGTCGAGCACCGCCTCGTGCAGCCGGCCCCGGACACCCGCCCTGGACCAGATGACGAAGCGCCGGTGGGCAGTCGACTTCGAGACCCCGAAACACGGCGGCAGCGCCCGCCCGGCGCACTCGCTCACCAGCACGTAGACGATCGCCGCGAACAGGGTCCCGTCAGGCGTGCCCTGCGTCCCTCCGCCCTGCGGACGCACCCTCGACGGCGGGATCAGCGGCTTCGCGATCTCCCACAGCCCGTCCGGAACAATCCAACTCCACGTACCCCGCCCCATGAACAGCCCAACCAGCGATCACCACATAGGACACGGTCTCAATGCGTACACCTCGCCACCGGACGTGATCTCGGGCCGTGATCGAACACGCGAGGCCATCGCCGATGGCGTGATCGGAGGGTATCGCGTCTGCCGCAGTAAATTCGGAGTTTACTGCGGCAGAGGCGCGAAACACGGGGTTTCTCATTGCCTCGCTACCTAGAAGTGATCAGCTCAGGCTATCTAATGCGGTTTGTCATGATTTTTCGTCAGGTGTCCTGTGGCGCTTTTGTCTTGTCGTGTGGCGGGGGCGGGACGCTTTGCTGTGAGGAGAGGTGAACTCGCGGATGAGCGCTCGTGCGCGTAGACGGGGCGATCTGTCGTGGTATCGGGTCAGCCCTCAGTGGCCCGTGACCGTGTTTCGGGCCCTGGGCGCTGGGACGGTCCCGGTTCGTGCCGTCGGTGCGTCCGGTCCGGTCGGCTCGGGCGGACGGCGTGGGGAGCGCGGTGTGGGGGTGGTATCGGTGGGGAGCGCGCTGCTGTCCGGAATGGCGCTGCTGGCGGCCACGGCTCCACCCGTAGCCGCCGCGCCGGTCGGGGCCGTGCCGGTGCGGGCGCAGAAGGCTGATCCATCGCAGATCTTCACCTTCACCGGCGCTCCGCAGACCTTGACGGTTCCGGCGGGGGCGGTGGTCACGATCACCGCGGACGGCGCCGGCGGCGCCGACAACACCGGCGCCCTCTGTAACGTCACGGGGACCGGTGGGACGGGGGCGCAGGTCGTCACCACCCTCCCGCAAACCACCGCTCCGACGACCTTCACCATCAACGTCGGCGGCACCGGCGGCAAAGGCTGCAACGGCACCGGGACGCCGGGTGCCGGCGGGTTCAACGGCGGCGCCCCGGGCGGGAGTTTTCCGCTCAGTGGTTTTCATTTCGAAGGTCCGGGTGGGGGCGGGGCCTCCAGCATCAGCACGGGCGGCTCCTTGCTGCTGGTCGCCGGGGGCGGCGGTGCCGCCGGCGGCACCGGAGCAGGCTCCACGGGGGGCAACGGAGGCAACGGCGGGACAACGCCGGATGCCACCGCCGGTACCGCGGGAAGTGCCACCGGGCCTGGGGCTTCGCCGGGGCAGGGTGGGGGCGGTGGCAGCACCAGCACCAGTACCGGGGGTGCCGGCGGGGCCGCCGGCACCGTTCCTCTCTGTGTGACCACGAACGGCGGGCCGGGGACCGGGTTCTCCGGTGCCACGGTCGGTACCGGCGGCACCGGAGGCAGCTTCGACGGCGGCTGCGCCGCCACTGCCATCGCTGGCGGTGGGGGCGGTGGGGGCGGGTACTTCGCCGGCGGAGGCGGCGGCAGCGCCGCCGTCAACAACCGCGGCACCTCAGCGGGCGGGGGCGGCGGTGGGGGCGGCAGCAGCTTCGCCACCCCCACGGGTACCGGCACGAGCTATGCGCTGTCGACGATCGGGACGGCGAACCACAACGGCCAGGTGACCATCTCCTACACGGTCCCGTCATTGACCATCAACAAGACCCACACCAGGCACTTCACCCAGGGACGGGACGGCACCTACACCATCACCGTCGGCAACGCCGCCGGGGCCGCACCGACCAACGGCGCCCCGGTCACCGTGCACGACACCCTCCCCGCCGGGCTCAGCGCCGACAGCATCCGCGGCACGGGATGGAACTGCACCCTGAACACCCTCACCTGCACCCGTAGCGACGTCCTCCCTGCCGGAAGCAGCTACCCCCCCATCACCCTGAAGGTCGACGTTTCCTGCCACGCCCCCCGCCGGGTCACCAACACCGCCACCGCCACCGGGGGAGGCGACACCACCACCCACACCGCCACCGACCCCACCAAGATCAAGAACCACGAGCACGACGAGCGCTGCGAGCATCACGACCACTGGTAACCCAACCGACCCGTGCCAACGGCGGGGCCCGTCCATGAGGACGTGCCCCGCCGTTGGCACGCGCTGCCGATCAGTGGCATCGGATGCGAACCCGGCACCGGAGCCCACTCTTACGACTCGGTCCGCGATTGAGGTCAGGCCGTGCTGGCCTGGCGGGTCGGCTGGTGGGTGATCAGCGGACCGAGTCGTAAGACCGTGTCAGTGGGGGCGGTTAGCGTGTCGGCCATGACTGACGCTCTGTGGGATGAAGCTCCATCGGCTGGCCCCGACGCGGTGCCCGGCGGCTTGACCGACCCGGGCTGGCTCGTCTGCGCGGACCCGGACTCGGTGCTCGCGCTGCTGGGAAGTGCGTCGGAGCCGGAGGAGCAGCGGGGGGCGACGGTGTACCGGGCCTCGCTCGACGTGCACCGGCATCTGACTGCCGCCGAACGTCGCTTCGTCCTCGCGCTGGACGCGGCCAGGCTGGACGAGGTGGATCTCGCGGCGCAGTTTGCGGCGGTGGCGGTTCCCGGTGCGGAGCCGCTCGGTTGGGAGCCGGTCTGGGTCAGGGGTTCGCAGGCGGATTCCCGCCTGGTGTGGACGCTGATCGGTCACCAGGGTCAGGTGACCGCTGTCGCCACTGCCGTGGTCGCCGGTCGCGCCGTGGCCGTGACTGGCAGCCGGGACGGCACCGTTCGGATCTGGGATCTCGCCGCTGGCCAGGAGGCCTTCCCACCCCTGTACTGTCGCACGGACGCCCGGTCGGCGCTGACCGTCGACGTCGACCGGATCGCCACGGCCACCTTGGACGGTCGCGAGGTCGCGCTGCTGCTCTCGGATCTCGCCGGCGAGCAGCGGCTCCTCCTTCTCGACCTTGCGACCGGGTCCCTGACTGGTGAGTGCGTCCGCGTCGTGGCCGTGGCGGAGTTGGCCGGCCGGAGCGTGGTGCTGACGCTGGAGAACAACCGGACCCTGCGGCTGTGGAACGTCGCCACCGGCGAGGAGCTGGGCTCGTCCGTGCCGGCGCAGCTGCTGGCCGGTTCGCACGGCTACCCGGCCGCGGTGCGCGTCGAACTCAGCGGCGCGGTGCGGACCTGGGACCTTGCCGGGAACGAGCTCGACTCGGCGCCGGTGGACGCGGACGAGCAGGCGTACGACCCGCAGGCCGTCGCGGTGGTGGTCGACGGTCG
>NZ_JBHJWQ010000049.1:0-33619 GCF_042266885.1 Streptomyces sp. NPDC056061
TCACCGGGGCTGGCTACGAGGGGAGGTGCATCACGTGCGGGCCTGTGTAGGGCTTGGGAATCCCAGCCACCACCCCCGCAACGAGAGTGACGGACTATCGGCCTGACGGGATGCCGGCCCCACCGTAGTGACGGGCTCCGCTGCACTCCACCCGAACCCCTCCCCCACCCTTGAAACCAGCCGCTCGCGTTCATTGATACTCCGCCAGCATACACGGTCAACGCTCCGAATGGTGCAGAGTCCGACGATGCATCACCTGGGTGAGTGAACGCACTGACAGACTGATGCATCATGCTTCGACGCTGTGTAGCGTTTGGTTTCCGGCCGCGCCCACCCCGTATCCCGGAGAAAAACTATCGGCAGAATTCGGGATTGCGCGGCCGTTAATTGCTCAGCCACAGAACGGAAGCCCCGATATGGGAGCGTCGCAATTCGACGTGCGGAGGTACCGGAGCCGAACGGCCCCCCAGGGCCGGGCGGCGGAACCGCTCACCGGCACCGGCCACGCTTCCGTGCTTTTGAGCGTCACGGCCGTCACCACCCGAGACGCAGCAACGCTGCTGCCGCCTACGGTCCGCAGGGGTCCACGAAGCCGCACGCGAAGCCGCCTCAGCCGCAGATCCTGGCTCCTCACTGAGCCGCGCTTCCAGGTCGGCGGCCAGCAGCGTGTCGGTGGTTGAGTCCGGCGGCAAGATCCGCTATCACGCGCGCGCTCTAGAGGGGGAAGAGAGATCGACGTTTCCGCAGGTCAGCGCGTTTTGGGGGTCTTGAGGGTATCACCCCGGGGTGATAAATCAGGGGGTGAGTTATCACCCCGGGGTTGTAAAACCGCTCTCGTTTGTGCTTTTGGTGCACATTTCCGCGACCGAGGTGCTGACGGCTGCAGTCCAGTTTGTGCGTCGGGTGCACAAACGGTCAGACAGTCGGCTCGTGCTCGAGGTCCTGCGGGGAGGGGGGAGGTATCACCCCCGGGTGATAACGACACGCGGAAAGTGCATCTGGAGAACAGGAAAGTGCACGAGGAGCACAATCCAGTATGCTGCGGCTGGCATCACCTACTGATCATGAGGAGCGGAGCCCCCCGATGACGGCACAGCCCCAGCAGCAGCCGCGCCGGAGGCCGGCCCCGGCCAACGCTCCCCCGCCGCCTCCCCCGAGCGCCTTCCGGATGCCCGGGGCCCTGCGGCAGGCGAACGTGGTCAACTTGCCGGACGGTTACCGGGCCTCTGTGGAGCCGCCGGTCACCAGCGACGGGTTCCTGGGCGAGGACTTCGTCATGGACAGCCAGGTGTTCCTGTGCTGGCTCGCCGACTACTACCGCGACGACATCGTCACCTTGCGGCTGATCGTGCGGATGATGGGCATGCAGAAGCCCGGCGGGACCGTGGAGGCGACGCAGACGAAGCTCGCGGAGCTGCTGAAGGTGAAGCAGTCGCAGATCTCCCGGTCACTGAAGGACGCCGGGCAGAACGGAGTCGTCGTCAAGGTCAAGGCCGGGACGTACCAGTTGCACCCCCGGCTGACGCTCAGGGGCGGCCGGGTGCCCATCGAGCCGAAGCCCGGTCTTCGCGTAGCGGGCACCATGAAGGTCGACCAGCTCTCGCTGTTGGACGCGATCGACGAGAATGAAGACCTGCCAGAGGCGTTCCGCGAGCTGCGGACGTTGCCGGACCCGGAGAAGAAGCCGCCCCGGGAGGACAAGGCCCGAGCACGGGCCCGAACCGCAGCCGGACAGGCGCGGCCCGAGGAGGATGGGACGTCATGACGATCGCCGTGGAAAGCATGGTTCCCGAGTACGTCTGGACGGCCAACAACGCGCTCGCGTTCACGCCCAGGAACATGCCGCCGGCCGCGTACCCGATCTTGCTGCACCTCCTGGGCCGTCAAGAGCCTGGCGGGCGCTGCGTAGCCACCCAGGACGCCATCGCCCAGTTCGTCGGACTGAGCCGCTCGATGGTGACCCGCGGCCTCCAGCACCTCGGCTTCGCGCAGATGGTGTGGAAGGAGGGCAACGGTGTCTACCGGCTCAGCCCGCTCATCGCCGGCTTCCGCACGCCCGCGGATCAGCTGGCGGCGATCGGGGCGATGGACGACGACGACCGGTTCGACCACCCCGATTTCCAGGAGCGCTACGAGCGCCGGGTCGCGCAGCACGAGAAGGAGCGCCAGGAGAAGGCGGCCCGCCGCCAGCGTCCGGCCGAACCTCCCATCGATCTCGCTTCCCGGCGGAAACGCTGACCTTCTGAGTCGCGCGGCGCCGCACCCCTCGGTCCTCCGGGTGCGGCGCCTTCTTCATGCCTGATCGGGGTCAAGTCGGTAGCACTAGCTAAACCGCGATGTTCTGGAGGAGCAGAACAAACGACGGTCCCTCGGAGCGCGGGCGCTGTATGCAGCAGCCGTGCATGGATCTCCTGCCGAGCATGGCAGATCTGCGCTGTTATGCAGCCGCCGAGCCGGTCCCGCGGCCCTGCTGCCCGCCTCTGGAGCAGCGGGCGTGCTTGCTGCAGCAGGGTCCGAGCAGCGTGCAGCAGCTGGCCGTGCTGCACCGGCCGGAGCCGGCCTGCTACCCGAGCAGCACCCGTGTGCCGCCTGGCCCATGCAAATACTGCGCTGCGCCCGCGCCACCGCCCTGCTGCACCCCGAGGACCACCACCAGGACCACGAGCAGCACCCCGGTCACGACGGCTGCTGCCCACCGGGTAGCAAGCTGCTGCACACCACGGCGAGCAGCACGGCCAGGAGCAGCGGCGTCCCGTCGGTGCAGGCCCTCGCCTCACACCTCACACCCTCATACGCACCGCGTCCACCTGGGGAAACGGGCTGTGTGCCACACAGGAGCGGCCGGGAACGGTGCTCTACAGGACGGTGCCGTGCAGGGCGCGGTGGTCGCCGGACATCGCGTAACGGCGGGCGGCGAGGCCGTGTTCGAGGGGCTCGCCGATCTGGTCGCACAGCAGCGCCAGGGCGCGGTTCGCCGCCTCGGCGTCGGAGAGGTAGGCCGGGGCGACTTCGAGCATCAGCTCTCCGATCGCGTGGGTGCTGGCGGCGAGGTCGTCGACGACACGGCGCAGCGCGGCAACGGTCGGGTCCGCCGGCGGTTCGGCGGGCGCCGGGGGCGGGGCGGTGCGGACGTCGCGGACGGCCTGGCGGACTACTGCGCGCACCGTGGCCTCATCGAGGGCCTGGAGGCCGCTGTGGGCGATCGCGGCGAGTCGGCGGGTGATCAGCTCCGCGACGGTGTCCGTACGGCCGGAGACGGCGATCAGGGCCCGCTGGGAGAGGCCGTAGTCGAGCGCGGCCGCGGAGCCGGGGTCGGTGTCTCGCGTGCGAGACAGATCGGGGTCGGCGGTGACGGCGTCGTGGATCGCGGCGAGCGCGCGGGCGACATCGAGGAGCCTGTACGCCTGAGCGCGGCTGATGCCGAACTCCGCGGCGCAGTACGACTCCCAGCTGCTGTGCCCCAGGGGGAGCCAGACGCGGGCGGCGTGGGCGTCGCGGACCCGGGCGGCGAGCACCGCCACGGAGCGCCGGACGTCTTCCATCGCCTCGCGCAGCCCGGCCGTCATCTCCCGGGCGCGGGCCTCGCTCAGCGGCGGCCGCGCCGGTTCGGCGCCGTGCTCCTGGTCCTCGTGCTGCTCGCCCACGACTCCATGGTCCTCCGCTCCGGCGGGCACCACCAGGGCGTGCGGGAGCGCGGGCGCGGGAACGGGCCGGCGCTTCGGCGGTACGCAGGCCGAGGCGGGATCGTTGGGCCCGGTGTGGAGCTGCCGGAGCGGGTCGAGGTGCTGTCGGACGTGGCGTGCGAGGTGTGGGAGGCCGTGGCCGAGGACGGATGGTCGGCATCGGCGGCGTCGGACACGCTGGCGACCGTGGACGCCCTGGTCGACGCGCTTGCCCGGATCGGGCCGCAGTTCGCCGGGGTGCTGGCACCCGCGCTCGCCGCGACCGCGGCGGCCCGCGCCCTCCTGGCGAACTCGGAGGACGGCCGGGAGGTCACCGGTCTGCGCAGCGCGCCCCGGGCGGTGGCGGGTCCGGCGCCGACGGGGCGGCACACCGTTCCAGAATTCTGGATCAACCGGAACATGGTGGTGGCGGAGCAGCTGTGGTGGGGCGAGCAGGAGGGCCGGGGTGGGCCGCTCGCGGACATGTTCGCCGCGCTGCCGCCCGCGCTATGGAGGAGGCGGTCCTCCGGCGCGCCTGCGGCGAGGTCTGGCACGAGGTGCTGGAGGACCTGGCGCGCCGCCACGCCGACTTATGCGGAACAGCGGGCAGGGGGCCGACGAGCACGGGCCGGGCGCCGGCGGAGGCCGCGCCTCGCCTGGGGCGGCGGCCACCGCCCGAGGCCTGCGCCGCTTATCTGATCGCATCTGTACGGCGGTGGCCAGAAATGGGCAATTTCCATCATTCGTGACTATGTGTGATTACTGACGCCTAGAGTGCGATCTCGCGGGATCACTCGTCCGCCTCCCTCCGGGCCCCTGGCCGGAGGGAGGAATCGCCTCCCCCGACTCACGGAGGGACCGATCGATGGGTGAGCACGATGCGCCGGACTATGCAGCGTGGAGCTTCTTCTTGAGCCTGGTCGAGGTGGTGCTCGACCTTCTGGCTCGGCTCCACTGCTAGGACGTGTGTCGAAAGTGGATCTTGGGCTGTGAATGATCACGGTTCATGGGTCGGGGAGATCTCACGGACGAGCAGTGGGCGGTGCTGGAGCCGTTGTTGCCGAAGGGCACGAAGGCGGGCCGGCCGCCCGTCTGGCCTCCGCGTGCCCCGCATCGGTCCGGGCCGGCCACGCGTCCGCCCCGATCGGGTGCGGGCGGACAAGCCGTACGCCTCCCGCAGGAACCGCGCCTACCTGCGCCGACGCGGGATCCGCTGCACCATCCCGGACAAGGCCGACCAGGCGCGCAACCGCCGAAAGCTCGGCGCCCGCGGCGGCCGGCCGCCGCGCTTCGACCCGGTCGACTACCGCGAACGCCATGCGGTCGAGTGCGGGATCAACCGCCTCAAAAGGCACCGGGCGGTCGCCACCCGATTCGACAAACTCGCCGTCCGCTTCGAAGCCACCGTCCTTGTCGCCGCGATCGGAGAATGGCTGTGACGGACGGAGCTGCCGATGCTGCCTGCTCGCGTCGGCCATACCCTCGCCGACGATCACAGCCAGCTGGCCCAGCCGAAAGTCAAGAGGTAAGCGCGCTTGACTGCGGCCCACCCGCGGCGACCGCCACCGGCAACCGCGATAAGGGCGACGGCGAACCAGAACGCAACCGCTCCGCCAACGATCAGAGCCCATACGGTGCCGCCAATGGCAGCGAACAAGACCACGATGAAGACCGTTATGACGAGCCCGGCATGGGCACCGCCGATGCTCACACGGAACATCTCGCGCATGACGCGGCGGTCCTCTGCGAGAACCTTCTCATAAGCGTTCAGCTCTCGGCCTGGACCATCCTGCTTCCCCATACCCCGCTCCACGAGCCCCCTCAACACCCTGGCCAAGCCGAGTCCGGCAATCCCATGGACGCTCCAGCCCGCCACAACGTTGCCTCTCAGCGACTTTCGACACACGGCCTAGTCCGGCGCCCGCCCAGGGGCCGTCCTTCGGGGCGGCCCCGCCTTTGTGCCCGTGACGTGTCGGCCAATGTCTGACGATGTCCGACGACGGCAGCACCGCAGATGCTACGCACGCCCCACGAGTCAAGAAAGCGGATCCCTCCAATCGGGATATGCCACCGGCATATCCCCGGAAAACGGGCCGGGTCCGCGCCGGAAGGTCGCAGGGCCCGGTACGGGGCCCTGCGGGTGGCAGCCGAAGCGCGCGGTCACCGGCCGGCCCACGCGTTCCCGAGACCCCATCCCACAGGCTCACAGCCTCACAGATCACCGTGTCTACCTGGGCAAACGGCCTATGAGCCTCCTAGTCTCACAGTGTGGCACCGGGCGGGGCGCGGGTCTGTCACGCTGATCCGCGACGGCGGGTGCGGGCCCGCCGCGCGAGGCGAACGGGGGCCCGGTGGCGGGGATCGAGCGGGAGCCGGCGCAGGTGCGGATACCCAGGGCCGCGCTGGACGCCTTCGCGGTGGCGCTGAGCGTGCGCACGGTGGCGATGCGGACCTGGCCGAACGACGGCCTGGAGTGGATGTACCCGGTGGGCACGTGGGACGAGGAGCACCTGGAGGTGGCGCTCATGCCCGGCGGCGAGGAGGTGTGGCTGCGGATGTCCACCGACCGCTCCAGCGTCGCCGTGTGGACCATCCAGCAGTGGTGGGCCTTCTCCGAGCAGCTGCCCGGCGCGACGCCGCCGTCAGTCTGAGCCGGGGCAAGGTCAGCTGCTCTTGATGATCCGGGCGATGTCGAAGGGGACTTCCTCCGCCAGCTCGAACAGCGGCTCCAGGACGCCGTGGTACACCGGGTCGGTGTGGGGCGGGCAGTGCTCGGTCAGCAGATAACCGGCGGCGTCGTCCTTGGTCCGAGGGTGGGCCGCTTCCTCGTCTGCGGCGATCTCCACTACGAGCTCGATCGCGTTGTCCACGCCGTCACGCACCCGGGCCCACCGCCGCGCCGTGTCCTCGCGCTCGTTCAGGAGGCTGTGCTCGCGTTCCGGCAGGAGTTCGGCCACCGGAACCGACAGCGCCTCGTGCAGCCGGCCCAACGTCGGTTCCTGGCACAGCTCCTCCACCGTCGCGGCCGACAAGGGCGGCTTTGCCTCCGCGACGCGGTGAAGCACGGTGACGCCCAGGACGACCGCCGCGGCCGTGTACCGCCAGGCGGTCAACGCCACGTGGCGCTCGTACGCGGCCGCGCCGCGCGCGATCTCCTGGACGGCCTCCCCGTAGAACGGGAACGTCGTCTTCGCCTCGTGCATGTCGGCCACGTCACCGCCGCTCTGGAGCCGATCCCAGACAGCGCTCGCCGACTGCAACTCGTACCGCGCGGTCAAGACCGCCGCGTTCAACGACCGCAGCGCCCCCACCTCGATCGTCGTCAGCGGGCCGCTCTCCTCGAACCGTGCAAACCGCATCGCTACTCCCCACCCCGGGTCCGGATCAGTCCCCGGCACGCTACCCGGCACCGCGGCAACGGGTGACTACTGCGAGCGGATACGCGTTGCCGCCCGGGTGGCAGTCGGTGGACACGACCGTGGCTACGATCGGAAACGGCCTGACCCCGGCAGTTGCGATGCCGAGGTCAGGCCGTTGTCACGGGTGGCTATCCGAGCCAGGTGATGGTGAGGATGGACAGGCGGCGCAGCGGGCGGTTCACCCAGTAGGTGAGGGAGAGCTGGCCGACGGAGGCGTGGCGGACGTCCTCGCCCTTGGGGTCCTCCGTTCCACTGCCGAAATCCCCACGGATCGGCCGCGGCGGCGTCCAAGACGTCCCACACCATGTCTTCGACGTGCTCGGGCAAGGCGTCGAGGACCTTCGCGGCCGGGGCGGAGAAGCGGACCGCGTACGGCTGCTGTGCGCTCACCGGCGCCGTCGCCTTCCCCGGAGCTCCGCCATGTCGACGAACTCGCTGTCGTCGCAGCCTCCGGCGACGAACGCGTCGACCGCCGGGACGGACGCGAGGCGGCCCTGCCAGTCCTGGACGACCTTGTACAGCCCGGCGAGGGAGAACGTGCGCCGCGATTCCTCGAGCGCGGCCGACCACTCCCGCTCGAAGGCCGGCACCCAGGTGTCGGCGCGCCGGTCGGCGCGCAGCTGGGCGAGGAGTTCGGCCGGCGCCCCGGGCGCGGGGGCGTACGGCGTGACGGGTGCGTGGTCGGGCTGCGCGCTCATCTGGTCCTCCCGGCGGGTCGTCACCTCACCGTACGCGCGCCGGGTGGCCGTGGATGCGGTCATGGACGGATCCCCTCCTACTGGGTGCGCAGGGTGCGGGCGACGGCCTGGGCGTGCTCGCGCAGCGGCAGGTCCTGCTTGTCCCAGGTGGCGGCCACGTAGTTGAGGAGTTTGGCCGTGGCGCGCTCGGAGTCGCTCGGGTCGCTGACGAGCAGCTTGTCGGCGGCGTAGGCGACGTCGGCGGCTGGGGAGGTCGGCTCTTCCTCGTGAACGGGGCGCGGGGAACCGGTCAGCGACAGCGTGTACTCGTTGCCGGCGCGGGTGAGCGCGGTGATGGTGTTGAGGTTGAGTGGCCCGAAGGATGGCTGTTCGAGGGTGGCGCGGATGAAGTGCGGGTGGTTGCCGATCGCGGCGGCCACCGCGTGCCAGGCGTAGGCCACGCGCTCAGCGTCGGGGGCCGGTTCCACGGTGGTCAGGGACAGCTCGAAACCAATGCCGTCGGCATCGCGGAACCAGACCGTCTCGTCGCCGGGCTCGGCCGGGGCGACGAAGATGATGTGTGGGCTGGCGCGCAGCGCATCGGCGGTGCGGACAGCATCGTGGTCGGCATCGAGTAACGGGCTCTTGTCGCGGTCGATGGGCGGATGTGACTGAGCGCTTCAGATGGCGGCTTTCGCCGGCTGAAGCGCTCAGTGCGGTGGTGCGGGCTGGCCTGCGTGGGCTGGAGCTTTCAGGTGACGGTACGGCCGAGGAAGGCGGCTAGGCGGTCGAGGGCGGTCGCGTTTTGGGGTACTGGCTGGGGCAGGGCGAAGGACCCGCCTGCGGTTCGGGGCAAGCCGCCGTAGATCTCCCGCACCACCGGAAGGGCCGACTCGGCGAGGTCAGGGACAAGATCACGCGAGTGTCCGATCGCCTTGGCCAAGTCCCAGCCGTGGGCCAGCGTCTCGATGACCAACTGCTCAACAAGCCGTCGGCCCGGTGCGGGCCCGTACCGCTGGTCGAGCATGCCGGGTCGGCGGAAGGCGGCACGTGCGCTCTGCGCGGCGGCATGGAACGCCTCGACGTGATCGTCTCCCAGATGATCGGCGGTGACGTCGGATCGAGGTGCGCCGTTGGCCAGGCCCGACCACAGCAGGTTCTCCCAGACCAGATGATTGAGCAGGGTGCGGACGTCCCAGCCGGCGCATGGCGTGGGCCGGTCGAACAGGCTTGCGTCCACGACGGAGACGACGCTGCCCACGGCGTCCAGGACTCTCTCGCAGGCGTCGAGCAGGCCCGCGGGTTCCCAGGCGCCGGCCCCGGAGTCGTACAGCTCGCCGAGCCGCTCCGCGCGTGCCCCGGGTTCGGGATTGGCGCGCAGCGCGGTCTTCAGCCAGTCTCCGGCCGCTGCCAGACTCGGCCGCGCGGGTTGGCCGTTGATGGTGCACAACAGCTGCCAGTACCGTTCGACGTGTCCGTCGGAGGCGACTTCGAGCTGTTCCAGCAGCAGGCGCCGGGCTGGTGCGCCGTCGGTGCGCACCTCGCTGAGGGTCCGTGCCTGCGTGGGAATCCAGGCCGCCACGATGGCCGCGACGACGGGGTCGGCTGCCGGTGAGTCCGGGGCGATCCCCTCCCGTATCGCTGCATTCACCCGCTCCGCCCAGTCGTCGGTGACCTGCTGTGCGTCCCGGAGCGTGGTGTCGTCGTGTTCGCCGGGGGCATGCTCGGCGGCGTACCGCGCCATGCGCCGCATTCCGGAGTTCAGGGCGGGATCAGTCACCAGTTCGCTCAGCTCGATCCAGGCGTCGACCTGCTTGTCCGTGGGGTTGTCGGGCAGTTCCGGAGTGGCGGCCAGCAGCTTACGGCGGTAGGTCGGTACGTCGAGGTCTGCGACGGTCCGGGTCACGAACTCGTGGATGATCGTGCGGCGTTCGGCGGCCGACAGTCGGGCCGTTCGGTTCATGAAGGCGAGTCCTTCGGCAGTGGTTTCGCGGCGGGTTGCGGAGCGCAGAACCGCTTGCTGCGAGCGCAGCGTGCGGATCTGTGTTTCCAGCGCGTCGACGTGAACCGCGGCCACCTCCGCCAAGGTGCGCTCGCGGTCGAGTACGCCGCGGATCGCCGCGAGGCCGAGTCCGAGCTCGCGAAGCGTCCGTGCCAGCCCCAGACGAGCCAGAGAACCGGCGTCGAAGAGGCGGTATCCGGCGGCTGTCCGCCAGGCCGGCGGGACGAGCCCCATGTCGGACCAGTGTCGGATGAGCTTCACCGACAGCCCGGTCTTCCGCGCGACCTCTCCGATGCTCAACAGAGCCCTGTCGTCGACGTGCATGTGCCCGACCCTCAGCTCTCCCACAGTGGGAGAGTCAACCACTCGGGCCGACCCCTCGCCCTCCACCGTCACGGGCGGCGGTCGACCCGCCAGATGAATCGCTCACACTCGCCAAATCAGGCGCCGACTCGCCAACAAAAGCCCTCAGTGTGCGAGTTGAGCAAAGCATCTGCCCGGAAGAACCAGCAGCGCCGGGAGCTGAGCTCTACTTTCCACGGGACGCGAGATGCTGCCGGACCGGCCTACCGCTGTCCGCTGCTGAGAGGCATGATCTGTGCTGGGAGGTGGTGAGGGTGGAGCCCTTGGCGGAGACTGACCCGCGGGAGATCGGGCCATACCAATTACTGGCCGTACTGGGCCGCGGCGGTATGGGCCGGGTCTTTCTGGGGACTGCGTCGGACGGCCAGCCGGTGGCAGTCAAACTTATTCGCACAGCTCTCGCCGACGACGCCCATCACCAAGGGCGGTTCAGGCGGGAGGTTGCCGCGGCACGAAGGGTCCGGGGCGCATACACCGCCCCCGTGCTCGACGCGGACCTCAATGCGGCCACTCCATGGTTGGCCTCCGGCTTCATCTCCGGCCCCTCGTTGCAGCAGGTGGTCGATGCTGGTGTGGCCGGTGACGTCGTCGGCGGCGTCACCACCGATGCCGCCACCGGCGACGTCGCTGCTGGGACGCTTCCGGAGGAGGCCGCCTTGCGGCTGGCTACCGGCCTCACCGCCGCCCTCGACGAGATCCACGGGGCAGGCCTGGTGCACCGGGACCTCAAGCCGGACAACATCCTCCTCACTGATGAAGCCACCATGCCTGGTGGCCCGCTCACTGGCCAGGGCAGCGCGCTGGTCAACGACCAGGGTGTCCGGGTGGTCGACTTCGGTATCGCGTTGGCCACCGATGACGCTCCAGGCAGCACCAGGCTGACACGGACCGGGTGGGTGGTCGGCTCGCCTCCCTACATGTCTCCCGAACAGGTCGAAGGAGTCGCGATCACGCCGGCGAGCGACATCTTCTCTCTCGGTTCCGTGCTGGTCATGGCTTGTACCGGAGTGAGCCCCTTTGCGGGAACGTCGCTCCAGCAGGTGCTTCACAGCGTCCTGCACTCCGAGCCCGACCTGTCGGCGCTCCCCGACCGCATACGGCGGGTCGCCGAAGCGTGCCTGGCCAAGGACCCGGCCGAGCGACCCGACCTGAACCGACTACGAGACCTCATCGGCCAAGCCGCCCCGTCCACACGGCCCTGGCCCTCACGCGTCAGGGACCTCATACGGGCCCAGCGCGCCGAGGCCGACCGGGTTCTCGGACCCATTCACGACACGACCGCCGCGGGAGCAGAGGGAGACGAAAAGATCGATCCGGAGTCATGGAGCAGCAAGGCAACTGATCCGATTCCGTTCACTGCGGACGCTCTGCTGCCTGAGAAGTTCGTCAACGACCTCGAAACCGAGTACCTACGGGTGGCGGCGGGTCCCCGGCCGACCGAAGAGGTCGGGCCCACAAACGTGGTCTCCGTGCTCACCTCCTGTGACTGTCCACAGGTGATGTCCGGGGTCTATCTGGAGCAGCACAGCTCGAACCCGCCCATCCTGGTCTCCGTCACCGTATTCCCGATGCCGGACAGCACGACGGCCAGCATGGTCTACGATTTTCTGATCAAGGACGGCTTGTACTTCAAGGAGCTGGCACTCTGGTCCGCCCAGACCAACAGCGATGGCAGCCCTCGCCGAAGCAACTTCAGCGACGGATATTTCATGCGCGCCCACATCCGCTGGACGGGGCGCTATGTGATCACCGTCCGCGCTCTGCGCACCGACCTCGCCGCGGAAGCATGGCTCTATCCGTATGTGCTTGCCGCGACAGGCCGAGCGGTCCGTTCCTGCGGCCCGGAGAACTTCGGAAAGCGTTGACTGAACTTATGAGACCGCCCACCCGAGTGATGCACCGTCGACCGCGCACGCTCGCCGCCGCGGCCTACAGCTGCATCCAAGCCGCCCACGGTGAAACCCAATTCACCCCCACACCCGGCCGGAAGCCCTGAACAGCCCCGAGGTCGACACGGCATGGCGACAGGACCCGTTCACCGTCAGTCACTGGCTCCGGCAGAAGGGTGCCGCTTCTACCAGCAGATGAAGCCACTGCTCGACACCTACGCCGAGCAGCTCGCCCAGAACATCGACAAGCACTCAAACGGCCAACTCACACGCTCACTGGCCAACTGAAGCGCACAGCGGAAATTCCATGGTCATGTTTTTGGCTCCTACTCAGTAGTCCAGGTCCAAATAGTCGATGTCGTTGATTTCCACGTCCGACAGTCCCATGGCGCGGCCGCCGCCGTCCTGGAAATACACTTCTTTGAACCCTTCGGCGATGATGCCGCGCATCTGCTGGTCGCTGGCCCCCGCGTCGCGGGCGTCGAACAGGCGCTGCGCGTACTCCGGAGGGAGGTGCACGGTGAGTCGCCGGAACCGTCCGTCGTCGGTCGTGCCGACCGGCGCGGTGTAGCCGAACCGGGCCCGGGTCTCCACCGTGATCCCGGTGCTGGTGGCCGCCTTCTTCTGCCGGCGCTTGCGCACCATGGGCTGCCACCGCTGACGTACGGCGTCGTCGATCTTCGCCGCGACGTCGGCGCGGGCGTGCTTGCGGGCGCCGCGCCGGTAGCGGTTCACGGAGTCGGCGGTGACCCCGAGCTCCTGGGCGACGGCCTTCGCGCTGCCGAACTGCTTGAGCAGGAACCCGATCTGCCCCTTGAGGGTCTTGGGCGGGTCCTTGGTGAACGCCTCGCGGTCGGCCCGCTCGATCGCGTCGTCGATCTCCCCCACAGCCCTACTCCCCTTCGTCCAGGACGGCGTCGCCGCCCTTGATGTGCCTCGCGGGGTTCAGCCCCTTCTCCATCAGGTCGACCGCCCAGGCCATCTCCTGGACGCCCTCCAGCTTCGCCAGGCCCGGCGTGGGCCCGAGGCGGAACCCGCCAGGCTGCGGCTTGCCCGAGGCCGCGTACGGCAGGAAGTCCAGCGGGGAGGCGCCGGGGCTCGGGTAGACGACGCAGTCGGAGAGCACGGCGAGCGGGAACAGCCCGGTCATCTTCGCCATGTTCAGCAGCTTGCGGTGCATGTTGACGCGGGCCTTGGAGATGACGGCGGCGCGGATGTCCGGGCGCCAGGTCGGCCGCATCATGGCCGGCCACGGCTCGCCCTCCTTGTAGTTCTTGCCCTGCGGGTTCTCGAACAGCTTCCCGATACCGCCCTTCACCGTGCCCTTGATCGCGGACAGCACCGCGTTCATGGCCGGGTCGACGTCCTTGTGTCGCTCCATCGCCGCCAGGAACTCGGTGTCGGTGAGGTCCTTGGTGACGCCGAGGTCGGCGAGGGTGTCGACGTACGCGGTCTTGAGGCGGTCGTGCCACGGGTCCAGGTACGCGCCGGTCTCCTTGCGCAGGTACGCCTCGATCGGGGCGACGTTGTAGCCGAGCTCCTGGGCGTAGGCGACGGTGTGCGTCTGGTACCAGGCCGGGCTGGTCGGGCGCTCGCCGGTCGGCGTGAACGGTGACGGGAGGCGGGGGTCCAGTTCGACGTGGCTCAGGTCGACCAGCCACGATCCCGGGATCTTCGGGTTGAAGGCCGGGTTCAGGAAGTGCACCGGCTCCGACAGACCGACCGTCAGCCTCGCGGCGGCGGCGAGGAACGCGGTGTTGAGGTCCAGACCCACCGCGAAGGGGAGCAGGCACTCCTCATCGGTGAGCGTGTCCACCGACCGCACCCACTGGTACGCCTCTTCGTGCAGGAAGCCGCCCTTCCACCCGGAGTGGTAGATCGCGGGGTGCTCGGGCTGGCCCTCCGGCGGCGCCGGGTCCATCTGCTCCGTGCCCAGCGAGCCCGGGTTGAGGCCGGACACCCAGTTACCGGTCGCTTCGTCGCGCACGGGCCGGGTCGGCGGGCGCAGCGCGGTCATCAGCTCCAGGCCGTTGACCGCGGTGCCGCCGCGCGGGGTGATGACCCGCTGGGCGTACACGCCGAGGACGCGGGCGACGTCGGCCGGCTCCATGTCCGCGACGCCGGGCCAGGAGCGGGAGTCGAGGGCGTCCCACGGCAGGATCGCCAGCTGAACGCACTGCCGCTCGCGGCCCTGCGCCTTGCGGTAGATCCGCGCCCACGGCCCGAAGCCCCGCTGGGTGAGCTGCCACTTCGCCTTCAGTACCTGCTTGACGACCGGGTGGTCCTCGGGCAGGCGCAGGCCGCGCCGGTCCTCCAGGCGCTCGGGCAGCCCGAGCTTCGCGGCCGCGGACTGCGTGAGGACGATCAGCGGGTCGGCGTCCTTGCCGTGACGGTGCAGCTTCGCGGCCCCGAGGCCGGACTCGCGCAGCGTCCACTCCACCAGCTCCACCACCGTGGTCGCCGGGCAGTCGAGGACCAGGCCGTCGATGCCGTACGCGGAGCCGTCGCCATCGAGGACGGCCAGCGGGCCGTGGGGGAAGCGCGGGTCGACGGCGGGCACGGCGGCCTTCTTCGCCGCCGGGCGCCGGGACGACGTCGCCGGGCGCGCGGCCGGACGGGCGGGGCGTTCGGGCGTGGCCGGGGCGGCAGGAGCCTGGGCCGGTGCGGCGGTCTCTGCCCGCTCCGGGGTGGCCGGGCCAGTGAAGGTCTCGGGCACCGGCTCCGGTGTGCCGGTCGGGGCAGGGGTGGGCGCCGCGGGTGTGCCGTGCGCGGGGTACTTCGCGGCCCATCCCTTCAGCAGCCGCTGGTACGCCTCCAGGCGCGGTGACTTCGGCTCGGAGCGGCCGTTCTCGTAGTTCTTGACCGTCTGAGTCGTGGTTTTCAGCGCGGCCGCGAGGCGGGCCTGGGTGATGCCGGCGGCCTCGCGGAGCCGGGCGCGCTCCGCCGGGGGCGGGAGCTGCGGCTCCTCCTCCAGCAGGGCGTCGATGTTCGCGAACAGCTCTTCCTCGGTTGCCATGCGGATCTCCTCTCGTGTCACCACCCTAGCAGCGTTTACCCTGCGCTTTAACCCATTTATTTAACCTGATCGGGCTTTTTGTCGAGGGGGTGAAACGCGTGAAGGCCGCCCGGCAGGTTGTCCTGTGCCATCGAACCTTGACCGTTTGCCATCGAACTTTGACGGACGCGAGCTTGTGTCATCGAAGTTTGATCAGCGCAGGTCAGAGGCTCGTGATGGCCGAGCCGAGCACCGCCGGGCTCTCGCGTGGATGCGCGGTCGAGCGCGGGGCTCCGAAGGCCGCACGCCACCACAGCGCCCTGACCAGGGATGATGTCGATCAAACTTCGATGGCACGCAGTCAAGGTTCGATGACACAGGACACCGGCGGATGTCCTGTGTCATCTCTCGCAGCGAAGGTTGAGCGTTGTCACCGAAGGCTGGTGGCCGCCAGGTTTTCTCAACGAAGGTTGAGTGATCGTTTGGGTCCCGCTGTCTGGGGAGACGGTGGGGAACCGGTACGCGCGTACAGAGATGGCGTATCCCTGGCACGCTCGATCTTGGTGGTTTGGCTGCCCTGGCGGGCCGGCCGCTCTATTCTTTCCGATCATGCGAGCCCTCTTTCCAGGATCCTTCGACCCGGTCACTCAAGGGCACCAGGACGTTCTCCGCCGCGCCTCCCTCCTGTTCGACGAGGTCGTTGTCTGCGTGATGTTCAATTCGAACAAGACCGGCCGCTTCCCCATCACCGAACGGCTGGACCGGCTCCGCGCGGTAGCAACTGGCCTGAGCAACGTCACGGTCGACTCCCACACCGGCGGCCTGCTGGTCGACTACTGCCGCCGAGCCGGAATCGACGTCGTCATCCGCGGAGTCCGCGACGTTCACGACCTGGACTATGAAATGCCGATGGCCCGCATGAACCAGGAATTGGCCGGATTCGAAACGTTCTTCATCGCTGCAGACCCCGCCCTGGCCCACGTCTCCTCCTCACTCGTCACCGCGATGAGTCAGCACGAAGGTTCGAGCAAGCTTCTTTCAGCAGGTGAGGGCCGCAGCAAGGGGGAGGAAGGCCGCGAATAGGCTGCCCCGTCGCAGTCACTCAACCTTCGATGCGAATCGCTCAACTTCCTCTACGACAGGTCACTGTGCCATCGAACCTTGACCGTTTGCCATCGAACTTTGACGGACGCGAGCTTGTGTCATCGAAGTTTGATCAGCGCAGGTCAGAGGCTCGTGATGGCCGAGCCGAGCACCGCCGGGCTCTCGCGTGGATGCGCGGTCGAGCGCGGGGCTCCGAAGGCCGCACGCCACCACAGCGCCCTGACCAGGGATGATGTCGATCAAACTTCGATGGCACGCAGTCAAGGTTCGATGACACAGGACACAGGTGCCGGGCGGCCTTCACGAGAAGTGTCGTCTGCTGTGAGGACGTCAGTGGAGTTTTGCCACCGGATGTCAGTGGTTCTGCCATGAGGTGTGTCAGTAGGCAGGGCTGTCGTCGTCGGCGAGGCGGAGGCTGTACCGAACGTCGTCGGTCAGGACGGCGGTGCCGTCGTCGGCGCGGACCAGGAGCCCGGCGTCGATCAGGCCCGCGACGGTGGCCGCGATCGGCTCCTCGGAGTCGGTGGAGACGGAGCCCTCGTAGGAGGCCTGGAACAGCACGGCCGCGTCCTGGTTGCTGAGGACGTCGCGCTGGAGCGGCCGGTAGTGCGCATCGCTCGGGTGACGCCTCACCTCAGACTGTCCAGCCGCGCCATGCACCGAGCAGGTCGGTGTAGACCCGCTCATAGGACTCCCTCGCGTCCTCCGCCGTCACTCTCCAGCATCGCCAAACCGCTGTACGCAGAAAGTGCCTACCGCCTGGACCAAAAGAACCCCTAGAAAAGGTTCATCGCCCCAGCTCAGAAGGCACTTTCGCGTATCCGGCCAGTATCCGGACAGTCCCAGCCGAAACGGCGAAGTTAGTGGATCTTGATCGAGACGATCTTGTGGACCGGGTTCTTACCAGCCTTCCACGTATCCCACTTCTTGAGCGTGACGCTTTCGAGGCTCGGGTTGTTCAAACTCCGCTGGAACTGGAAGGTCACAACGTTGTTCCCCGACTCGACCCAGTTGACGCCGTAGATGGCGACGCCCGTCTGTCCGGCGTTGGCGTAGCAGAGCACGTCTTTGCCGTTGTTGTTGTGAATTTCGACGTAGCTGGTCTCGTTGCAGGCCGTGCGGTTGATGTACGACACGGCGGGCGCGGTTGCAGCCGGAGCCGCCGCGATGGGCGTGGCTACGGCGGAGGCGGCCGTGGCGGCCAGCACCGCCATGGCAGCGGCAGCGACACCCAAGGAGGGGCGCACAGGCAGCTTCATGTTCTCTCACTCTCATATCCGGGAGAAGGAGTGCAAACCGTTACATGCCGACTACGCTTGGCTTTCGCGTGGTGGGAAGCCCTGCACGCGATCGGAAACGCAAAGAGTGTTCCTGACCTGCAACGATGTGCCTGGCTCAGGGGCCGGGGCAGCGTATGAAGAACCACTCTTCGAGTGAACAGGCGTATCGGGTTCAACCCCGCGTGTCCGAGTCGTAGGTGGCGGGCACCCTGCACCCGCCGTGCGGCGCGCAGGTGGGCGATTGGCTGATTTCCAGGACCCGTTGGCGGGGCCGGGGCACCTGCGACCAGCGGCCGTCGGGCTGGGTGCTGCAGAAACTCGGCGGCCGCCGGCCTGGCCAGGCGGTGGTGCATGCGGTCGACTGCGACGAGGCCCCGCCCGGGGCGCCCGTGCTGTCCCTGGACCGGGCGCTGGACGCTGCGGAGCGGCCGGGAGTCAGGCTGTGTACCTGGTGCGGTGCGGCGGCCGAGCTCGCCCCGGTGCTACGGGGCTTCGGTCACGAGGACTAGCAGCGGGGCCAGACCTGCGGCAGGGCCCTGCCGCACGCGGTGTCCGCACGATCTGGGAATGACGACCCGCCGCCGGCTGGGGCCTGGCCCCGCCGAACACCGCTCCCCCGCTGCGACGGACACCCCCGCCCCCGGCCCCGCTCATCCCCGGGTCCATGCGGCCGAAGCGGATCTGGACGGGGGCACGCTCTACCGCCCCGAACTTGACTCGCTCGCCGACATGCGCGCCCGCGGAGTCCTTGGCCAGCGCCCCGCGGCGCCGGACCCCGCCCCTCGCGCGTACGGCCATGGCGCAGGGGCACAGGCGGAGAGCTGACGGGGCGACCGCAGGCCCGGGGCGGAGGGTGCTGCCAGGACAACTTGCCCTGCTCCTGTAGGGCTGTCAGGTGCGTATGCCGGCTGTGGGCGACGCTTCGGGTCCGGCGGGAGCGATCGCGTCGCCCACGGTGGCCACCGGGACCTCAGTGGGCGGGGTGTCCTTCTGGATCCGGTCGACCACGGGGGCGATCGCGGCGTACATGCGCTGAGCCATGGGCCTGTCCTCGCCGCGCGCGAAGAGGCTGCCGCCGATGTCCATCGCGAGTTGGTCGAGGTAGTCGACGAGCTGGGTGCCGGTCAGGGTGATCTCGACGAGGCCACGCTCGCCCTGCGCGCCCGCCAGCTTGCGCGGCTTGGCGTCGTCGAACGACTCGGCACCGTACTCGGGGTGGCTGGTGCGATCCCACAGGTCACGCGTGCAGGTGATCTTGAAGGAGGCCACGCCTACCGCTTTGTTGATTCGCTTTTCATGCCCGGCTGGCGGCTCGCCGTCGCAGCCGGCGGCCAGGGCGAAGGCGGCGGCGAGCAGTGCGGCGGCCCGGGCGATGCGGTGCGCTTGGGGGTGGTGCTGTGTGGTCACCGGCCGATCTTCGATCGTCTTTCTCCTGGCGTGTGGGACTTTGGATGTGGATCGCCGTCCGTGCCGCCCAGCACGCCGTACTCCGGACCGAACGGTGAGTGGGCCCTGGTGGAGAAGAAGATTCGAGGCGCCTCCGGTCTGGATCAGATGGCCGCGCCGACCACGTAGCGGGCGCCACGTGGTCGGCGCGGCCAGCGTGCCAGTCACGGTCGTCTCCGCCCTGGCCAGGTTGACGGCGATGGGCGTCGTGGGCGCGGGGTCCGGCGGCGCGATCGGCATGGTTGACGGGTGCGGGGCGATGCCGCCCGCTCGTCCTGGGGGCTTAAGCAGCCGGTCATACCAAGATCGCTCCCAGTATGGGTGTTCTTTTCGAGATTGCGTGCCGATTGCCCGTTGAGTGCCGACGGAACTGTCCGATCAGGACGGACTTATATAGAAGATGGGAGCAAATGCCCGAATGGCATTGGTCAGAGCGTGTCACTACGCTCACGGAGCGCGAACCCCGCTCTTCTCACGGACCAGGGGTTCGCGCTCCCAATGTGATGACGACCCAGGAGGTCGCAATGCCTTCGTCCCCGGATCACTCCCGAGCCAAACGCCCCTGGCATCGGCTCAGGGGTGACAGTAACAAACTGGCTGCGGGCGACAACATGCCTGTCAACAACGAGGAGTTCGCAGGCAACACCGCCCGTCGTTCCTCCGCCGCCGCCGGTATCGCTCTCCCACCGGTGTTCATCGTTCCCGGCTCGCCCGGATACGCAGCCCTGGCCCTCGTGCTGGCCCCGGTGGCCCTCTGGGCGCTCGTCGTATGGCTGAGCAGCCGCAGCGGACCGACGTCCGACTGACGGCCTCTCAGCCGTGAATCCGGGCCGCCTCGCCTACGAAACGGTCAGGCAGCACCACTTTTGAACACGCCACCCGGGCGACGGAAGCCCCTTTCGTCGCCCGGGCCCGACCTGGCAGAGAGCAGCACCATGGGGAACGCATTTTCGTCAGACAACTGTAAATGGTGTGGTGGCGACCGAACGCCGAAGCACACCGGGCGGCCTGGGCAGTACTGCAGCACGAAATGCCGTCAGGCGGCCCACGCCGAACGACACAAGGCACCACCGCCCGACACCTCCGTATTCGACCACTTCCTTCACGGCGAACTGGAGGCGGCCCGCGCGGACATCCGCGCTCTTCAGCACGAGCTGGCCTCCCCCTCCTTACCAGCTGAGCAGCCGCTGGAGCGGCTGCTCAGCCTGCAGCGGCGCATCGAGCAACTGGTGCCGGCGACGGTGGGCCGCACGAAGCAGGCAGGCAAGTCCTGGGAGGACATCAGCCAGATGCTCGGCCTGAACAAGGACACCACCCGCAAGAAATACAACCCCTCGGCCGTGCAGCGGTCGCTGTCCCGCCCGCACACCAAGGGGCCCGCGGCCCGGCCAGCGCCGCGAACCACCCCGGCGTCCTCCGCACCGCCGGGCCCCCTCCCGCCCCTCCCGGCCGTACGGCCATCCCCTGCCGACGACGGCCCCCGCACCGAGGCGATCGTCGAAGAACCATCGGACAGAACCACCACCCCCGACCCGACCGACTTCGCCTGCGTGCTGAGCAGCCTCCAGCGTGCCTCCCGCCACAGCCTGCGCACGCTCAGCAAGAAGGCCAGGCTCTCCCCAAGCTTCCTGTCGCGGACGATGAACGGCGAGCGGTTCCCGAGCTGGGAGGCGACGGTAGCGATCGCCTACGCCTGCGGTGCCGACCCCGAAGCCCTCAGAAAGGTCTGGGAAGACGCCGACGCCCGCCGCCGCAAGGCCACGCCCGAGAACCTCGCCTGCGCCCTGCGCTACCTCCGCCAGCGCGCAGGCAACCCCGCCCTTTGGTCGATATCCGTCACCAGCGGATACGCCCTGCACCAGGACCACATCGCCGCACTACTCAACGGCACCACCCTCGGAACCTGGGAAGACGTCCAGACCCTCGTCCAGACCCTCGATGGAGAATGCTCCTACTTCGAGCCTCTCTGGCAGCAGGCCGCCGCCAAGCAGCCACCGATGCCTTCGCCCGCCCCGACAGCTACCCAGGGGACCGCCACCCGGCTCGAAGACCTCATCGCCGCCTTCGGGAAGGTCTTCAGCACCACCGGCCGCCCCACCGCCCCGCGGCGCTTCCTGCCCACCCCCATCGAGGCTGCCACCGCCTGGTACAGGACCACCCCCCGCCCCCACCCCACCGCATGAACCGGCAACCCCAGACCGCGCGGGTGACACTCCGCCCGCGCGGTCAGCATGGCTGCGTGCGCTGCCCTTGCTCGCCGTCCTTCATCCTTGATCGGCTGTTTTGCGGCACTGTTGGCCGGATGGTGCCACCCGGGGAACGAGTTCTTCCGTATCGCCCGTAGCCGTCAACGGAGTTGGGCAGCATGCGCATTGAACTCACACAACTACTGCATGCAACCACTGGGGGGCAGATGGTACGGCCGAAGGAAACCGACTACACCGGCACGCTGACGATGCTGCACACCGCCGTGACAAGCACGGGGACCGATCTGCGGGACGCGATCGGCAAGGGCATCGAGAAGCTGGAAGCGAGCGGGCAGGCCGCCCAGGAGACCACGAAACAGGCCGTGGTCGACGAGCTCAGCCGGATGCGCACAAACCTGCGGGAGGCCCGGGACCGGCTGACAGCCGGCGGGGAGATGCTGAACGCGGAGGTACATCGGGCCGTCGCCGAGCTCCGGGACGAGATGCGCGAGGTGCGGGAAGCAGTCGAAGCTCTTACCCCACCCGGCCCGGCTGAGCCGACAGCTCCCTTCACCGCCGACGGGTCCGGGACGTTTGTGTACGAGGCTCCGCCGCCGGAGACCACCGGCTCCCTCACCGCCACAGCCGGACCGGCCCCGGCGGCCGTGGCCGTGGTCGCCCAGAACACCACGCCGCAGAGCACCGCGACCGCCACGGTCCCGGAACAGCGCAACGGCAACGACACGGGCGACGCGAACAATCCGGTGGTACCGGTGGAGGAGATCCAGCGCGCCGTCCGCGAGGCTATGACCGAGGAGCTCGCGACGCTGCGACCCGCCCTGGAGAAACAGTCCCTCGCGTCGCTGACCGGTGTCCGTGACGACGTGCGGGCGCAGCTGGGCGGGGCGGTCGGTGTGCTGCGCGGGCAGTTGGAGGCGGCACGGGAGGAATCGCGTGCCGGACTCGCTGCTCTTCGTGAGGAGGCGGCCAAGTGGCGGGCGGAGGCGCAGCAGAAGGCGGCCACGGAGCCAGAGGCGGTCAAGGTGACCGAGGTGCACAGGGCGCTGCTGCGGGAGGCGGCCCGGGTGTCGTCGGCGACGGTGCTGTGTCATCGGGACGCGTGGGAGTTCATCACGGCCCACGCGGGACGGCAGCCGCACTTCCGGGCGCCGGCGCAGGTTCTCGACCAGGGTGAAGAGCGGGTCCGTGCGGCGCTGTCCGGGCGATCGCTGATTGCTCTGCTGATCGCTCTGTACTCGGTCAGGGAGACTGCGGTCGAGGGGGACGGCGACCAGGAGCTGGCCACCGCGCTCTACGAGCGGGTCCAGGAGAGCCTGTCCGACCTGTCCACGGTGGGCCGCCCCGTCACCATCACGCTGGACGACCGCGTTCCGGCCGAGGGCGGAGCGCCGTCCGGGGACCCCGATGTCCCGGGCCCGGCGGGTGCGGATGAGCCGCAGGCCGGGCCCAGCCGCGGCACCGGTGAACCGGACGGCGTCGAGGGCGAGAAAGAGTAGCTGGCCGTCTTCGGTCGGATGACGCCAGGAATGGGATGGTCTGCGCCGGAGGTTACGCCGCGTTCGTGTGCCGGGCACGGTCCGATGCGCCGGGCTGGCCGCGCTCGGCACGGGCCTGGTGGCCTTCCTCGTGGGCCATTCCGGGGCGGGCAAGTCCACTGCCCTGGAAGCGCTGCTCTACCCGCTGGGCCTGACCACGGTTCAGGAGTTGAGGTCGAGGACGCGGACGGGTTCGCCTTCCCACCGCTTCGGTGCGGTCGTCGCGATGACCGCACCGTCGGGGCGGTCGGGGGTGGGCTGGGCCGCGTACTGGCTGTGTGCCGCGGCCCAGCTCTCCTGTTGCGCGACGGCCAGGGCGGCCGACAGGTCCAGGTCCAGGACCGTGATGCCGGGCAGGGCGGCCAGATGCTCCGCCGTGCCGGGCCGGGCCCGGTCGGCCTCGACGAGCGCACACGCCGGGGCGTAGAGGAACCACCCGGGCTCGGCGTGGGCACGGTGGATGAGCCGGGAAGCAAGGACGTTGCCCTGGCCGGCCGCGGCCATCGCGGTGTCGTCCAGAACGATGTGCAGGGCGTCGCTCACCGGGCCGTCACCCGGGCCAGACGCCGGTCCAGCTCACTGTCCAGGTCGTCCTGCTCGGAGCGGGTAGGGGCATAACCCGTCCACGCCTTCAGCGCCGCGCGGGCCTTCTCCGCACGCTCGGCACGCTCGGCCGGAGTGAGCATGGTCTCGGCCAGACGCGCGAGATAGGCGCGCAGCGACAGGCCCTCGGCGGCCGCGATCGCGGCCAGCCGATCCTTCGCCTCCTCAGGGATACGGACATTGGCATCAGACATTGGCGGTACTCCTTCCCACCCGCACAGAATACGGGTACGTACCCGTACCCGTATTCTGTGCGTCGACGCGCGTCTCTCGGTCCCCGGCCGCCGCCCTTGCAGCCCCGTGAAGGCCGTGAGGATGCGGCAGTGCCGTGCCGGCACCAGGATCGAAGTACCTGGAAAGGCTGCACCTGCGGGAGGCCCGCATGCCGTCGATCATCTGGAGCGGCGCCATCAGCTTCGGCCTGGTCACTTCTCGGTTGGTACCCGCCGAATGAGCTGTCGAGCTCAGCCATGCCGGTAGGCGCGGGCCTCACGACCTCAGCACATCTTCCCGATCTTCAATGCTCGCGCCCGCTCTCCAGCGTTCTCCGGTCGGATTCGCTCGGCCAGGCAGTGCCGGTGGGAGATGATGGTGTGGCTTCCTGGACCGTCGCTGCTGCGCGAATCCAGGACGAGGGCGTCTCCACCTGGGCTCAACGTGATTCGTTCACCACAGAAGTCGCAGCGCCAGGCTAGCGACTCCAGGTCTGCAGGTCGGATGGCGAGCCGCACTGATACCGGCGGATGCCAGCGGTGGATTTGCTGGATCACTGCATCGATCTGTGAACCGATGGGCGGAAAGAGCGCGAGTAGTTCGTCATGGCTGCTCGTGGTCTGAGGTTCCCCCGAGATGCGGGGAAAGGTGACAGCAGGTCAGCTTGTTCTTTATGGTCCGAGCCGTTTTGAGAGTGGGTGACGCGACCCGATCAGACGCTGAGTAGGGTTGTGGCCATGGCCAAGGGGATGAGGCGGCGGCCCAAGGTGGACCTGGACAGCGGCGTCGAGGACGTGACGCTGTCCATCCTGGAGTGGCTTGGCGAGCAGGGGGTCGGTGCCATGATTCGGGTCGACGCGGAGCGCATGCGCGACGGTCAGCCGGCATGGACATTTGCCGCTTCTGGTGGACCGCTGGACGGTGGGATGAGGGCCGACGGGGCCTCGGTCGCCGAGTGCATGGGCAGGGCGCTGCTTCGATTGCGCGAGGCCGGGCTGGCCGCTCCATTCTGAAGTCGTGATCCGCCTCTGAGCTGATCGCGTTTGGTGATGCTTTCGGGGCGTCTGGTGGTCTTGCCCACGTCGTAGCGGGTGGCAGGGTGCCGGTTCTTCGAGCCGAGTGGCCTGCCGGGGCCCGGCCGGTTGGGTTTGGGTGCACGCGCCGGGCAGGACAGGTTCGGGCGCAGGTTTCTGAACCCCCGGCGGACCCGGGCGGGGGTGAGCCGGCCGGGTTCGGCCGGTTTCTCCCAGGGACGGCGGAGGTCCGCGGCCAGCGGCCGGGCGAGGCGTAGTTGCGTGTGTGCCGCGACGATGAGCCATGTCCACCGGTCCGCCGCCTCGGGGGTGCGGAGCTTCGGGCGGGTCCAGCCCAGCGTCTGCTTGATCATCCGGAAGGTGTGTTCCAGGTCGAATCTGCGTAGGAACGCCTGCCAGCGCAGGTCGACGCACTCGCCCGGCAGGCCGGTGGCCGACGTCCACAGCCAGACGGGGAGCGGATCGTGGCCGCCGGGTAGGCGGTCGACCTCCAGGCGGATCAACGTGCCCTCGATGACGGGCAGTTCGCCGGTGTGGTCGATCCACGCGGAGCGGGTGGTCAGACGAGGATGGATACGGTCCCAGGCCGTCGCGCGAGCGGTGCCGTAGCGGTCGGTGACCTGCACGGTCGCGGCGTCGGGCTCGCCCCAGGTGTCGGCCTTGGCGAAGCGGAACTCCTTGCCGTGCTTGGGCGGGCGTCCGCCCTGCGGCGGTGAGACCCACGGCACCGGGACCGGCTTGCGCATCACACGGTCCGTGCGCATCCGCCACCTCGATCGCCGCACGCACCGCCCACCGCAGCGGCCGGCCCCACGAAGACCTCCTCGCGGCCCTCGGCCAGCTGACCGACGGCACCATCACCCACCACCAGGTCAACTGGGTCTCCCCGCTCAAGGAACGGACCACCGTCGTAACCGGCGACCACGGCATCCTCGTCGCCGACACCCTCACCGCCGACCTCACCTACTGGGCCAACGGCTCCACCCGCACCCAGCGGGAGGCCCTCGCCGCATTCCGCGGCGTCACCGAAGGCGACGTCACCCGCTACGCAGTCCCCAAACAAGAACCCCTCGTCGCCGAGCACGAAGCCTTCCGCGACATGCTCCTCGGCCACAGCCACCGCAACGCGACCCTCCACGACGGCCTGCACGCCGTCCTCGCCGCCCACGCCTCCCTGCAAGCCTCCCGTAACGGCGCCACCACGGCCGTCCCATCCCTCATCAACCTTGACGCAGCTTGATCACCTTGCCCGCCACCGAAGGGACGTGCTCGGTATTCCGTCGGCCATGTCCACTCCCTGCATGCCCAGGGCCTGCTCCTCATCGACGACGGCTCCGTATGGATGTCCGTGCCGCCCAGCACGCCGTACTCCGCACCGAACGGCGAGTGGGCCCTGGTGGAGGAAGATCGAGGCGCCTCCGGAGTTCCGCGAGGCAGCACTACAGCCCTGAGCCTTCTACCCACCCCGGGCGAGACGGCACCGCCGCAGCGGGACGGCCGACTCGGGCACGCGTCGGCTCCACCTGCCGAGCGGCGACAGCCGAGCACCCCTTGGACCACACCACCAGGAGGAACCAGTGTCATACCCGCAACTGCTCACCCTCGAGGAGAGGCTCACCGACGCGAAGAAGCTGTTGAGCCTCCCGCGTATCGTCGTGATCTGCGGCTCCACCCGCTTCATGACCGAGATGAACGAGGCCGATCTGCGGGAGACCAAAGCCGGAAAGATTGTCGTCAAACCGGGCTGTGACATGAAGTCGCCGCACGAACTGTGGGCCGATCCTGCCGAGGCCGAGGCGCTGAAGGCTCGACTCGACGATCTGCACCGGGCGAAGATCCGGCTCGCTGATGAGGTGCTCGTCGTCGGCGACTACATCGGAGACAGCACCCGAGCCGAAATCGCCTACGCCCGGTCGCTGGGCAAGCCCGTGCGGTTCACGCACCCCGAAGTCGACCCGGGCCTGACCGCCCGCTGCCGCCTCGACAACCAGGGCCGGAGGTAGTTGTCATGGGCTCGCAGGGTACGTCCGGCCCGGCGCAGGCGTCGATCGCGAAGGCCCGCACGTAGCCGGGCAGGCGGGGGAAGGCATCGGCGCACTGGTCGCGGACGGCGGCCGTCGGGTACAGCGCGCACACCCTCTTCTCGCCGCGGCGGGTGAGCCGGCCGAGGAGGCTGTACAGGCATGTCTTCGGTGGTGACAGCCTCGTGGACCCGCAGGTGCGGCTGACCGCCCAGCAGTGCCGCAGCGCCGTGCATGGCCTCGCTCGCGCTGAGCATCACCGCCCCAGCTGTGTCGCCATCGAGGGCGGGGCGGCGAGCTTGCTCGGGGAGCTGGTTCGCCCAGGGCACGGTTGCGGCCTGCTCGGTGCACGCAGCCTTGTTGCTCGCGCAGCTGCTTCAGCCTCGCCGTGAGCAGGCACTCGGCAGTGCGCTCCGGGGCAGTCCTCGTGAAGCGGAACAGTCCGCTTTGGGGCTCGCGCAGTTGCCCTGCTCCCCGGCGTGGTGATGGGGAGCAGGGTTCTGTTCCGTCAGAACAGATCGAGGTCGGCCGCTTCCACAGCGCCGAGCAACCGACACTCCCCGGTCTCTGCGTTTACGGCCACGTAGCCGATTCCAATTGCCATATCGCGAGGGTCGCCGCTGCGGATAAAGGCAACCGACTGGCAATCGAACATAATTTCACTTCCTACGTGAGCGTGTTCACCTTCCATGAGAGCCATCGGCATGGACTCGCTACTCACGGTCTCTTTCAAGAATTCCGCTGCCAGCCTGGAAGCCTCTTCTATGCTCAGCATCAATTCGTCCTTAGAAGTGAATAGTTTCTCCAGTTGAGCTTAGCCTGCCCCTGCTGGCCGTCCAAGAAAATCACATCTCCCTTGATGTTTACCACGTTGAAAACATGCGCGTTGCGTCCTCGACCTCCATAGACAATCCCTCTCGCGCCGTGCCCGGCCTCCTTCATCTCCTTGACAATTCCAGATACGGTAGACGCCTGGAATGTTCGCCCATACAATTGCTCAATTGGCGCCACCGATCCTGCCTTAAGGCTCCCAGGGGCCACAGAAACTGTACCGTCACGCAGCAGGTGATCGACGGCCACTGCGCAGGCGCGGCAGTTAGTTTCGCTGCCTTGAGGATTGACCAGTGATTTGAGTCGGGGAGTTATAGGGGTTTTATACGGGATACCACCGTATCCCAGGGTCACCCCTCCGCCACCCGGACCGAATCGCAGATTCCCAACTTGCTGCGGGCTGAACTTCCCACGTGCCCAGTTGAAGGCTGGACCGATGAGGCTGCTGGTTGCGCCGCCTGCGGCGCCCCAGAGAAGGTCCCAGGGGTCGGTGGGGCGGCAGTGGGTTTCGTTGATGGCCCAGGAGAATCCAGCGCCTACGCCGGCGTTGACCGTTGCGGAGGCTGCGATGCCGCGCCATCCGGACATGCCCAGCCCGCGGGCGACTGCATTGCCGGCACCGGGCATGAGCAGGCCCGCGACGGCACCGGTGGCGGCTCCTTCGCCGGCGGCTTTACCGAAGCCGGTCCAGGAGAACTGTCCGTCGTTGCGGTGCTGCCAACTGTAGATGCCGCCTTCGACCGCGGCTCCGATGACGGCGCCGATTCCCGCCGAGACGCACAGGGGGCAGCGGCCGGAGGGGTCGGCTTGGTTGGCGGGGTCGTTGTTGGCGTAGGCGTACGGTGAGGAGTTGGGCGTTCCGGTTGTGGGGGGTTCTGGGTCGGTGGTGGTGAAGCGTTGGTTGGCGGGGTCGTAGGTGCGGTCGCGTAGGTTGAGTCGGCCGCTGAGGTAGGGGTCTTTGTACTGGCCGGTGTAGCCGAAGACGCTGGTTTGGCCGTTGGTGGTGCTGGCGGTGCCGGTGGAGACGCCCCAGGGGTCGTAGGTGTAGGCGTAGACCTCTGTGCCGGTGCTGTCGTGCACGGCGCGGACGGAGTCCTGGCGGTCGTGCAGCATGTAGAAGGATCCGGCGGTGCGGTTCTGGGCCTGTACGGTCCCGGTGGCGTTGTACTCGTAGTCGGCGATCAGGCCGTCGGTGCCGCTGGTTTCGGTGGCTATCTGTGCGAGGGGGTTGTTGATGTCCCAGCGGGTGGTCCGGTCGAGGGTGCCGTTCTTGTTGACGAGGGTTCGGTTGCCGTCGGCGTCGTAGACGAAGGTGAGGGTGTCGGCGCCGATGGTGGCGGACTTGGCCCGGCCTACTGCGTCGTAGGCGTAGGTGCCGGTGGCGTCTTTGGTGAGGTTGCCGTCCGCGTCGTAGGTGAAGTCCGTGGTTGTGGTGCCTTCAACGGCCTTCGTCAGCTGGTCCGCCGCGTCATGGGTGTTGGTGCGGGTCGTGGTGCCGGTTGAGGACGAGGTGAGGTTGCCGGCCTTGTCGTAGTGGTAGGTGTCCCCGTCGGTGCTGGCTGTGCAGGGGTTGGTGGTCGCCGTGTCGGTGCAGGCCCGGGTCATTCGTCCGGCGTCGTCGTACACGTAGCGGCTGGGCAGGCCGGTGGTGCTGGCGTCTTTGTACGTGTCGGTGAGAACTCGGCCGTCGGGATCCCGGGTGAATTGCCGGGTGCCGGTCTTCTCCGAGAGGGAGGCGAGTTGTCCGGCCCGGTCGTAGGTGCGGTTCTCGAACAGGGGTGTGGTGCTGGGAAGTTTGGTGGAGGTGAGGTTGCCGGCTTCGTCCCAGCTGTAGGTGGTGGTCTTGCCACTGGTGGTCTGGGTACTGGGCCGGCCGTCGTCGTCGTACTTGTAGGCGGTGGTGTAGCTGTCGGGGTAGGTGCGGCTGGCGATGGTGCCGTTGGGGTTGTAGGTGTAAGTGAAGGGGGTGGTCAGGCCGGGCTGGGTGATGGTGAGCGGTCGTCCTGCGAGGTCGTAGGTGACGGTCCGGGTGCCGGTGCCGTCGGTGACCGTCTTGGGGCGGGTGTCGTCGTAGTAGGTGTAGGTGACCTGCGGTGTGCCATCGGAGTAGGTGGTCGTTCCGGGCAGGTTCCGCGCGTCGTATGTGGTGGTAATGGTCTGCCCGCGGGCGTTGGTGACCTTCGTGCGGTTGCCGTCCGCGTCGTACTCGTACGAGGTGGCCCGCTGCAGCGGGTCGGTGATTTTGGTGAGGCGGCCTGAGCTGTCGTACTCGTAGATGGTGGCGTGCTGGTTGGCATTGGTCCGCTTGGACATCCGGCCGGCCTCGTCGTAGTCGACGAGGGTGGTGCCGCCGTCAGGGGCGGTGACCTTCTTCAACCGGTCCAGTGCGTCGTATTCGTACTGGGTCTTCTTGCCGCGCCGGTCGGTACTCGCCGTCACGTTGTTGACGGCATCGTAGGTGGTGGTCGCCTCGTTGCCCAACGGGTCCTTCTGGCTGGTGACGTTCCCGGCGGCGTCGTAACTGGTGTGCCAGGTGTACTCGGCCGGATCAGCACCTGTCACGTTGCCCCGGGGCTCGACCCGGTCAGTCAGTCGTCCGTTGTCGTCGTAGCCGTAGGTCGTTTTGAAGCCGAGCGGGCTGGTCTCGGATGTCAGGTTGCCGTCTGCGTCGTAGCCGTAGCTGAAGGGCTTGCTGCCGCGGTCCGCGACCGAGGACAGACGGTCGTCGTCGTCGTAGGTGTTGGTGGTGACCTTGCCGAGCTCATCAGTGGTGGTGAGGACGTTGCCTTCACCGTCGTAGCTGGTCTTTGTGAAGTGCCCCAGTGGGTCGGTGACCTTGATCGGACGGTTTTCCGCATCGTATTCGGTTTTGGTGGTCTTGCCAGTGGGGTCGGTGACTGCGGTCTGGTTTCCGACCTTGTCGTAGCCGTACGTCCACATGTAGGCCGCGGCATTGGCGCCGTCGACATTTCCACGCGGCGTCGTCATCGCCACAAGGCGGTTAGCCTTGTCGTAGGTGTAGGTCGTTTCTGCGCCGGAGGTATCAGTGCGTGAGGCGACATTTCCCACGGCGTCGTATTCCACCTTTGAAATACGGCCTGCAGGGTCTTTTGTTTCTGTTATCCGGTTCGCAGTGTCGTAGGTAAACGCCGTAGTCTTGTCAGCAGCATCTGTGATTGTCGCCAAGTTACCGGCGGCGTCGTAAGCACGGCGGGTCGCATTCCCATTCGCGTCCGTCATCGACAGCAGCCGACCACCATCGTCATACTCGTACGTTGTCGTGTACTTCGCCGGGTCTATACCTGCCGTATTGCCGCGGGGATCCGTTTCGCTCTTGACGCGACCAGCTTCATCGAATTTCCGTGTACTTTGGGATCCGTCGGGATATGTTATCGACGTCTGATTTCCCGCAGTGTCATAACTGAATTTTGTGATCTTCCCGCGCGAGTCAGTGAATGATTCGAGTAACCCAGTGCTGGTGTAGCTGTAGGTCTTTGCGTTGCCTGATATGCTCCTAACTGATTTGAGGCGTCGCGAAGAGTCATACAGGAAGATCTTGATCTTCCCATTTCCATTCGTGTACGAAGACAGGTCGCCAGGATTTTCATAGTTCCATGAGCGACTTGATTGGGGACTGCTTTGTCGAGTCACCTGTCCTGCGGTGTTGTATTCTGTCCTAAAAATTCTCCCTAGCTGGTCAATCATCTCCGTCTGATTGAAATTTTCATCATATTCGAATGTGACTTTGTTTCCGAAGGGATCAAGGCTAGCTGTAAGCACGTTTTGGACGTAGAGGTCGCTCCAAACCCCGCCATCCGCGCGCGTTACATGGGTTACCCCCTCATCGTAAGCGAATTTTGTGGTTCCGCGTGCTGCCGTATCCTGGGAAGAAACCCTTCCTGCAGCATCGTACGTATTATTGACGGCCTCGTTATTTCGTTGGTCATATATCTTTTCAAGTCGATTTCCTGCGTCGTACGTGTATCTGACGGTTTCGCCGTCCATGGAAACGCTATTCAGCTGCGACCCGACGTACCCGTACTCTATTCTGCGACCGTCTGGCAAGGTAACCCTTGCTGTCTTACCTTCTGAATAGCTGAAAGTGATCCTGCGCCCAGTATCAGATGTGACACTGTCGAGTGTGCCACTTGTGTATGCGTAAGTAGTGGCACGCCCCTGTCCGTCAACTTTTTTGAGTAGCCTCCCCGCTTCATTGAACTGCAAAGTGATGTTCGATTTATTTCGCAGTTCGAAACCTGAAGCGGCTTTACTTAGGCGAGAATTACCGATGAGCGGATTCGAGAATGTCCCGTCCGTGCGTTTCGAGAAAGAGTATGAAGAGCCATCTTCACCGATGAACCTCATATCCCCATTGGGGTCCGCTTCAAGTCGCGCATCCCAGGATGCCGCCCAACCCTTCCCTAGAGACGCGCTCGACTGGTTATTGGAAGAATAATTTCTTTCCAGGCTCAAGGGCAGCGCGCCATCTATCGATGCATCTACTTCATGCTGCGAGAATGCTCCCGTAGCAGTATTAATTCCTGCGCTCCGTGTTGCCTGGCAACGTGCAGAAGCAGCTGAATTGTTGTCGCACCCAGCACCATAGGTTTGCTCTGCGGAAATACCTCGAATAACCCCTACAGGCGAAGTTACCTCGGTGCTCCAGCCGGAGGAACACGACCAATCCTCTGTCTCTCGGTGTTCCGGAGCTGGCGTTGTGGAGATTGCAATCTTTGCGTAGTACTCTGGGCCCATTGGGGTGGGGGCTCCGCTTAGAGGGGCACCCCAGAAGCCGACCTTTCCACCCGGCGACGCAGACGTGGAAGCGCTGCAAACATTTACGAAATTTACGCCATCTTTATACCAGGAAACGTGGACAGCTGCCATTGCCGGTGCATCGAAAATCAAATCGAGACCCACAGTCCCGTCATCCAGGGGATTCAACCAGAAGTGAAGGTTCGTGGGTGCGGGTGGTGCAACATTTGCTGCCATGCCATCGGCTGCACTCTTTTCACTTTCGAGAGAATTTGCCACCGGTCCGCTTTTTAGTTTCACGAAGGAGTGGGTGCTCTTATCTGTCCGACTTTTGAGTCGCAGCTTTTGGATTTGAGCCCTCCTCTCGGGAATCGTCATCGCCTTCTGATTCGATAATCCAGCAGCAGGTGATATATTCGCCATAGTGGCGCGGGCGGCTTCACCAGGCTTCTGCGCTGAGTGCGCAGTGGCCTCACCTGGGGCTGCGACGGCAATTCCCGTCAAGAGCAAACTCCATGCCCAGAGCAGGCAGATCAATATTCGAAATCGTCTCAGGCGTGTAACTACCACAGAACCCCCCCAGGCTCGTGCCGCGCTCATCACGGCTTTGAATTCAGTCGCACACTAACCGTGGTGGAGACCATTAGTGGTGAGATGAGGAAGCCTGACCGAAACTCGCTCCTGGCTGAACTGCCTCGGGTTCGGTAGAGATCTCAACTGGTGCTTGTGACCTGGGGTTTCATGGTTGTCAAGTAGTAGTTGGTCTCGCAGGTGGGACGTGGACCATCTCACCGTGGAGTCGGCGGCCGCAGTACCAGCTGGCCCACTCGGTGGTAACCGGCTCGACCTGGTAGAGGGTCTTCCAATGCCTCTGCGGCTTGATCAATTCGGCTTTGAACAGGCGATTGCGCTCTCCATCAGGGCGTTGTCGAACGCGTCGCCGACAGATACGATCAAGGCCGCGATGCCGCCCATGTTCAGGTTTTCGGCCAGCTAGTAGGGCTTGGTCATGTGCGGTCCGTGATGGCGTGTCCTCTTGATCGGTCGTTTCGTTGACCGTGTGTGCTGAGTGAGGAGTTGGCTGCGGTCCGGTGTGATCTGGAGGACTTCGCAGCGGAGATGTTCGAGCCGTTCGCGCGGGCGGACCAGCGGCGGTGGGGCGGGGTCTATCTGCGGGGCCTGCTGGACGGCGGGCGCAAGTCGGTGGAGCCGATGGCCGGCCGCCTGGGCGAGGACGGGAACCGGCAGGCCCTGGCCCACTTCGTCACTTCCAGCCCGTGGGATGCGGCGCATGTGCGGGCCCGTCTGGCCTGGCGCATGCAGCCGGTCATCAAACCCACCGCGTTGATCATCGATGACACAGGATTCCTCAAAGACGGAGATGCGTCGGCGTGCGTGACCCGGCAGTACACCGGCACCGCGGGCAAGGTCACCAACTGCCAGGCCGGGGTCTCGCTGCACCTGGCTTCCAACGGCGCCTCCGCGGTCTGAGGTTCCCCCGAGATGCGGGGAAAGGTGACAGCAGGTCAGATGGGTTTCATGAGAGGAGCCCAGACGATGCCTGCCCCGAGGAAATATCCGCT
>NZ_JBHJWQ010000050.1:0-32999 GCF_042266885.1 Streptomyces sp. NPDC056061
CTCGATCGCGGGGCACCGGAGGTGCGCCTCCCTAGGTACAGTGTGATCGAGGAGGAACTACTCCGTAGGGGTGGCAATGCAGCAGAGAGAAGACGTTGACGAACTGTTGAGTCTCGGCTTCACAGCGGCAGAGCTGAAGGGTATGGGTCTGGACCAGCCAGCGGTAGCGGACCCAGCTCAGCTCGTCGACGTGTACCTTCGCCGGTCCAAGAAGCAAGAGGATGTGGCGACGCTGCGCGGGCATCTGCGTGACGTCGTCAGGTGGGCGCAGACGGAAAACCTAGAGATCCGGCACGTATGGCTGGAGCAACGCAGCGCGAGCAAGGCACACGTCCGGCGTGATCAGTTTGAGGCTGCCAAAGCTGCCGTACTCGCGCGCCGGTCACTGACACTGGCCGTGTGGAAGACGGACCGCCTTGACCGCCGCGGAATGGGGGAGGTGGGCAGTCTCCTGGACGAACTGGACAAGCGGCGCGCTCGGCTTGTCTCGGTGTCGGAAGGACTGGACAGCTCAAAGGGCGGTCGGATGGTGTTCGCCATCCTCTCCGAGCGTGCGCGGGAAGAGGCGAAGGACATTTCCATGCGGGTCCAGGTCGGGTTGGACTCGCACAGAATCCTGGGGCGGGCTCCTGGTGGACGGCCTCCGTACGGGGTGAAGCACGTCGGAGACGGGAAAGTCGGACCGCACCCGGAGGAATACCCGACGGCCAGGGCCATTGCCGATGCACTCCTCAGGGGAGAGGCAGGGACCACGATCTCCCACAGGATGACCGCTGAAGGGGCCACCACGCGCACCGGGCGGCATTGGTCGGCCAACGCGATCTCGCGCATGGCCCAATCACCTCTGTGGGCTGGTCTCGTCCCCTACCGGGAGAGGCACGTCGACGAGTTCGGGAATCCGATCGACAAGTGGGGCTGGAAGGCTGAACCCCTACTGGACAGCGCCGGCCACCCGGTCAAGTGCGGCACCGGAGTCGTGTCGGTGACGGAGTGGTACGCCATTCGCACGTACTTCAGCTCGCGCACAGTCGCGGGCACGATCGGGCGGCACGGTGTACGAAGCGCAGGCAAGATCCTTACCGGCATCATGCGATGCCCGCATTGCAGGGTCGGGCTGGTCTCCGGTGGAGCGTCGTACAGGTGCCGCACGCGCATGGAGGGTGGCCCTGCGGCGTGTGCCGGTGTGCGTACAACTGCCGCCCGGGTGGACTGGACGGTAGGTGAGATGTGGGTTACGCACGTCTCCTCCTTGGAGCCGGATGACCCGGTGCTTCACGAGATCGCACGTCGATGGTTGGCATACCAGGACCCTGAGCAGGCGGAGCAGCAGCGTCATGTGTCTGCCGCGCTGGACGACGCCGAACGGCGCATGGCTGAGCTGGAGGATGCGTACTTCATTCACGGCCGGCTGAAGAAGGACCGGTTCGAAAAGCTCTCTGCGGGTCTGACGGCTCAAATCGAAGCTCAGCGCGTCGAGCTCGAAGCGCTCAGGCGTCAGTCGGACTTGACGCCCCTTCTGGACGGCGCGCTACTCAGTGAGGCGTGGGAGGCCGCGGAACTCATCGACAAGCGCATGTTGCTGCGCTGCGCGATCGAGGATCTCACACTGCTGCCGTCGACGGGGCAGGGCGACCGCAGGCCAGTCGAAGACAGAATTGCTGTCACCTGGGTGACCGCGGACCGGTGACTGCGCAACGCGGGTAACGGATTGATAACGACTCGTAGGGCTACATGAGGGCCGGGGGAGTGTCGCCGACGCCGGCGGCACCCCTTCCCACTCCTCGTCGACCGGCCGCCCCGTCCCCCGGCATCCACAGGTGACCTATGGATAACTGCGCAACGTGATGATGGGGTATCAATCCATCACGCTGCGTTGCCTGATGAGTCGAACTGAGGGCCAAAGTGTCAAACTAACCCCTATTTTCATATTCCTCTATCACGCGTTAAGGAGGTTTAGAAAATAGGGGTTAGTTTGACATTTGGACACCCCCGGGGCGGAGGGGGCGGATCAAGATCAACAAAGCGTCACACGCCCACCATAACTATAGTGAGAGGGAAAGTTGGCGGCGTCGGCGAGTGGCGCGGCGCCCACCCCTCTCCGACGGCCGGAAGCGCTCCCGTGCTCCCCGCACTCTCCTCCGGGTAGAGCGTGGTCGAGCGCTCCGGCCGATGACACACCCTTCGTAGCTCAATGGCTAGAGCCGCGCGTTGTGGTCGCGCTGATCCCGGTTCAACTCCGGGCGGAGGGACGAGGCGGACGGTCGTATCTCCGGAGGACGCTCCGGCACATCCGGCCGACGCCGATCGGGTGTAGCTCAGTGGCAGAGCAGCGGTCTCCAAAGCCGCCTGCGGGGGTTCGATTCCCTCCACCCGGGCCAGGCGTCCCGTGCGTGACTGTGCAGCACGCGCCCTATGTAGCGGTACCGACGCATGATCGGGCCGCATTGCTGTCCGACGGCGGGACCCGGACAGCACACAGCCGCACGAACGTTACGGGTTCAGGTCATGGCTCCGGTTCGATCCCGGGTGCGGCTCCACGGGATATGGCGCAGCTTGGTCAGCGCGCCCGCTTTGGGAGCGGGAGGACGCAGGTTCGAATCCTGCTGTCCCGACAAGCAGAAGCGGTATACACCTACGGCGTCCAGTACTCGACGACCCAGCGTCCGCCGTCATCGGTCTCGGCAAGACGCACCTGAGCCGTCGGAAGGATGCGGCGGAGGTCGGCCTCCGAAAGGCCGTGACGGGCCTGAAGCTCCTGGAGGAGCTCCTTGGGGACCTCCACTGACCCGCTCAGTGCGCGAGGGGCGGCCCGGACGAACGTGCCCCGGCCCCGCTGCACGTCGACGATGCCGTCCTCGCGCAGCACGGCGAGCGCCTGGCGAGCGGTCATCCGGGCAACGTCGTACCGGGCCATGATGTCGTTCTCGCCGGGCACGCGGTCGCCGACTGCCAGATGCCCGTTGGCGATGTTCGCCCGGATGTCGTCAGCGATCCGCCGGTACTTCGTTCCGTCGTCAGCCACGAGATGACCTTACGACGGCAGTTCGATGCTGAACAGCGGCCCGTCGGACGAGTCGCCCCAGTAGCTCACCGTCCCGCCCTTGGTGCCGACGTCGAGCACGAGGGAGCCCGTCACGGCCTGCCCCGGCTTGTACGTCGTGTCGAGATCCGGGCCGTCGCCGACGCCCTCCAGCGTGGAGGCGTCCTGAGTGGCGGTACTGGCGTTCTCCCACTTCATCATCCCGTACGCGGCGAAGTCGCCCGGCTTCTTGCCGACGTTCTTCACCGTGAGCGTGAGGCGGACGTACTGGCCCTTCGGCTTGTTGGTCGTGCCGATGTCCGCGGGCGATACGTACTCCGCCTTCGTGGCCGTGACTTCGAGCTGTGTGGCCACCTTCGGATTCTCGCCGTACTCGTCCGTCTCGACAACGTCGAAACGACCGGTACCCCCGATTTTGATCGCCGGCCCCGCCGATTTTGAAGGGGACGGGGAGGACGAGTTTTCCGCGGCTACTTCCTTCGCGGCCGGCGCTGACGGCGACGTCGGGGATGCCGCCTCGTCCGACGACGAGCACCCACTCACGAGCGCAGCGCACGCACCTATCGACGCCATGTACAGCGCAGCACGACCAGACATCCTCACGGCAACCCCCTGACGAGCGGCCTCCCCTGGCCGCGGATGGCAGCAGCGTACGCGACGAACCCTGACGGAGGTGGGCGAATGGTATGGGCAGGAAGCACGCGCAGGCAGCGCCTCCCGAGGAACTGGACGGCGATCCGACGCCGCATCATCCGGCGCGACGGCGGGGTCTGTACGGCCGTCTACAGCGACGGCCGACGGTGCGAGCTGCCTGGTACCGACGTCGACCACATACGGCCCGGAGACGACCACAGCGACGCGAATCTGCGGCTGCTGTGTGCGTGGCACCACAGGCAGAAGAGCAGCAGTGAGGGCGGCTCGGCAGCCGCGCGCACGCGCGTGAGTGTGCATCGCGCTCCTCGTATCCATCCGGCGTTGGAGGGCTAGACGTGAGCGGCGCACATGTGGTACTGGAGGAGCCGGACGACACGGGCGAGGATGGCCTACAGGTAACTCGGGTGGTTGTCAATGGCGTTGACATAGGTCGTCTTGCGCGGCCTCCGAAGATCCATGTCGGCACTCGCGCTAAGGGTGACCTAACTACGGTAACCCTAACCTTGGTGCCGAGCCGGTTGGTGATCATGGGTGAGCTCGCTGACGGTGATCACCGGGCACCCCGCGCCGGTTTCACGGCGAAGATCGACTAGCCCTGGCCCCAGGGGGGTGATCCCCTTCGGAACGCCTTGAAGACCGTAAGAGTGCTGGTTCTCGCGCTCTGTACGGGTCTGGGGGGTCTGGGGGTGATCGAACGAGACGCTCTCGCGGTCAACCGGGAGACGGTCCTGAGCGGCTTCCTGGGGGCCGCTGAGCGGGGCGAGGGGCCCTAAGCGTTACGCGACGGGTGGGAATCCTCGCTCATCTTCCCAGGTCAGAAGCCTGTAAGTGTTACACGCCCCTTGCTACACTGGAGTCATGATGAAGACCGAGCGACACTGTGCACGGTGCGGAGGCGACATGCCGATCACCGCTCGCGCTGATGCTCGGACGTGCTCCACCCGATGCCGCGTAGCGCTTCACCGCGCGGCGAAGAAGAACCCGCTCCCCGACGAACTGACGACCCGCGACAGGTGGGTCCGACGGTCCGCGACGAAGGTCCCGCTCACGGTCGACGGCATGCCGGCCTCCAGCACGGACCCGCGGACGTGGAGCAGCTACAAGAGCGCCGCCGCTTCGACGGTCGGCGCAGGTCTGGGCTTCGTCCTCTCGGACGTCGACGACATCGTGTGCATCGACCTGGACCACTGCCTGAACCCGCTCACGGGTCGTCTGGAGCCGTGGGCAGCAGCCATCATCCGCGACGCGGGCGCCACCTACGTAGAGGTGTCCCCGTCCGGCGACGGCCTGCATATCTGGGGACGCGCGGACGTCCGACATGGACGCCGCATCCGACGCCCCGACGGTACGGCCGTGGAGATCTACGGGACCGGCCGGTACATCGCAATGACGGGGCGCCGACATGGCTCGTCTCCGTCGATCCTCGCGGACCTCTCCGCGGTGGTGACCAAGCTGACGGCGTAGCTCCCGACATGGGACGACGTTCGTCGTTCCTACCTGGGAGGTTTCCATGTGCTTGCACGCAGACCACGAGGTCGTAGAGCGTGCTGACGGCTCCGTGGCGGAGACACACGTCTTCACTGCCGGAGAACTGCGTCAGGTCGCCTACTGGCGGTCGGAGATCAAGCGTATCGAAGCTGCGGAGGCTGAGTGATGGCCGGCCGCGGACCAGCACCAAAAGACCCATCCAAGCGCCGTCGGCGCAACGCCTCCGAGCCGGAGACCGTGATCGTCCCTGACGACGAACTCCGCGGCCCGGAGCTCCCGGAGGGCGTGCTCGGTGTCGACGAGGACACTGGGGAGATCGTCCGATGGCACCCCATGACGCAGGCGTGGTGGGAGTCTTGGCGCACGTCGCCGGTCGCTCAGACCTTCGTTCAGACTGACTGGCTCTTCCTGGTCGACACCGCCCTGATGCACCACACGATGTGGGCCAAGGGGCGCTGGGAGTTCGCGTCTGAAGTGCGGCTCAGGGCCGCCAAGTTCGGCGCTACGCCAGAGGACAGGGCGCGTCTGAAGCTCAAGGTCGACGACCCCGTGAACGCCCGCCAGGCGCCCGTACAGCGCTCCGACAACGTATCCGACATCAACTCGCGGAGAGCGAGACTGGCCGGCTGACCGACGAGAGGGGGTGCCGATGCCGCACGTCACGGTACGCGCCCCTGGACACGACCGCTTCCGCTCTCTGGGGTGGCTCGCGGTTGCGTGGATGGAGTTCATGGTGGTCCACGGTCCTGGCGACGTCCAGGGCGAGCCCGTCCGCCACGGCGACGAGTACACCGGGTTCGTGGTGGACTGCTACGCGGTCGATGATGACGAGGGCAAGCTCCTCTACGACTCGGCTTTCTTCTCCCGCCCGAAGGGTTGCGACAAGTCCGGGCTCGGTGCCCGCATCGGGCTCTTCGAAGCACTTGGCCCCGCTCGCTTCGCCGGATGGGCCGAGGGTGGAGAGGTCTACCGCGATCCGTGGGGCTTGGGCTTCGAACACGTCTATGAACCGGGCGAGCCGATGGGTCGACCGGTCAAGGTGCCCTATGTCCGCATCATGGCGACGGAGGAGGGGCAGACCGGAAACGTCTTCGACACGATGCACTTCAACTGCGTCGACGAGTCGTCACCTCTGTCTGCCATCCCTGGGTTGGACCCCGGGCTGACCCGGATCAACTTGCCGGGCGGTGGCGAGATCGCACCGTCAACAGCGTCGTCGTCGTCGAAGGACGGGCGCAAAGAAACGTGGGTCTGCTTCGACGAGACACACCTTTACAACACGCCTGAGCTGCGGCGCATGTACTCGACGGTGACCCGAAACTTGCGCAAGCGCAAGAAGGGTGCGGGCACGTGGTACTTGGAAACCACGACCATGTTCGCGCCGGGACAGGACTCTGTTGCTGAGCGCACCTACGAGGAAGCCGAAGCGATCCGTGAGGGCCGCAAGAAGCGCGGCCGGTCCCGACTTCTCTACGACCACCGTTACGGCGTCTGCAAGGACTTGAAGGACGAGACGCAGCTCCGCGCCGCTCTCCGCGATGCCTACGGCGACGCCATGGAGTGGATCGATGAGGATACGCTCGTCGACGACTTCTACGACCTCCGCAACGACAGCGCCGACGGCAAGCGCTACTTTCTCAACTCCAGGACAAGCAGCTCCGACGCGTGGATGGACCCGGACGTCTGGCTCCTCTGCCGGCGCGACGAGGAGATAGCCGCGGGGGAGCTCGTCACGCTGGGATTCGACGGTTCGATCCGCGACGACGCCACGGCGCTCACAGCCTGCCGCGTCTCTGACGGGCATCTCCAGCTCCTCGGAGTCTGGGAGAAGCCGGAGGGGCCGGAGGGCGAAGGGTGGCAGGTAGACCGCGAGTCGGTTGACGCTGCTGTGGCCCGTGCCTTCGAGCGCTTCGACGTCTGCGGCTTCTACTGCGACCCGCCGCACTGGCAGGACTACGTGGACGCCTGGACCCGCGATCACGGCGACGACCTCCGGGTCCGTGCCACGCAGGCTCGCCCGCTGGAGTGGTGGACGAATCGACCCACGGCCATGGAGCAGGCCCTCAGCCGATTTGTGGAGGCCGTGGAGGACAAGGGTCTTTCGTGGTGCGGGACCGATAAGGCCGACGCCACCGACGCCGACTATGCGCGCAAGGGTGCGGCGCTTTCCCGCCACGTGCTGAACGCCAAGCGCCGGCCGATGGGCCGCAATCACATGGGCATCGGCAAGGAGCACCCGAAGAGCCCGAAGAAGATCGACGCTGCCATGAGCGCCGCACTCGCCTATGAGGCGCGCGCGGATGCGGTAGCCGCAGGAATCACCAAGCGCAAGAAGCGCTCCAGTCGCCTTGTTGCATTCTGAGAGGGGGGCTACGTGCCCATCGACGCAAGTACGCCGCAGTCCCCCGGGTGGTGGCTGGCTCGGCTTGGTCACGCACTGCTCTACGAGCGTGACGACCATGTGCAGACGGACTATCGGGGTTACCCGGAGGTCATTCCTGGGCTGCGACAGCTCCAGGCATACGCAGACGGTCGCCCACCGCTCCCGCACGTCCCTGGCGTGGACCCCAGAGAGGCCCGCGAGTGGATGCGGGACGCGCGAACGAACTGGACGGCGCTGGTCATTGACTCGCCTGCCGAACGGCTCGGAGTGGAGGGCTTCCGCGTAGGCGACAGCAGCACTGCCGACGACGACGCCAACCGCATCTGGCAGGAAAACAGCATGGACGCGGAGTCGGAGGTCGTCCACTACGGCGCCCTAGCCCAGCGACGAAGCTTCGTGTTGGTGGAGGACGACGGCAAGGGCCGCCCCCGGATGCTTCACAAGTCCGCCCGTCAGGTGGTCGTCGCCCGTGACCCGCACAACCCGCGGGAGATCGCGGCGGGCCTCTACATGTACCTGGACGACTGGACAGGGAAGTCGCGGGCGACGCTGTGGACTCGCGACGAGGTGCACGAGTTCGTCTCGGACCTTACCGACGTGGTGTTCCCAGAGCGCGCCGCCCGACTGGACTCGTGGGACGTGTGGACGCTCCCCAGCGGCGGTGAAACGAGTGGCCCGAACACACTGGGTGTTGTTCCGCTAGTGCCTTTCGTAAACCGACGCAACCGTCGGGCCGGGGGGTACGCCGAACACGAGGACGTCATCCCTATTCAGAACCGCATCAACTTGAGCTTGATCAATCTCATTGCGGCGATGAAGTACGGGGCTTTCAGGCAGCGGTGGGCCGCCGGTCTGGAGGTCGACGAGGACCCCATTACCGGCCAGAAGATCCAGCCGTACAAGCTGGACATCAAGAGCCTCTGGACCACCGAGGACTCCGAAGTCAAGTTTGGTGAGTTCGCTGCTACCGACCTCCGCCCGTACGTGGCTGCCGTGGGCTCCGCCGTACAGGACTTGGCTGCCATTTCGAAGACCCCGCCTCACTATCTCCTTGGTCAGGTGGTCAATGTGTCCGGGGACGCGCTGAAGGCTGCTGAGACCGGATTGGCCAGCAAGGTCAAGAGCAAGAAGCGGGAGTTCGGGGAGTCGTGGGAGCAGGTGATGCGACTCGCCTTCAGAGTCCTCGACGACCCCCGCGCCAACGATTTCCAGGCTGAGACCATCTGGGCTGACTCTGAGTCCCGCACTGTCTCTGAGCTCGCCGACGCAGCCGTGAAGAAGCAGGCTGCCGGCGTCCCGTGGCGTCAGCGCATGGAGGATATGGGATATACCCCCGCGCAGATCTCTCGCATGGAGATCGACCGTGCGGCCGACGCACTTAATGCAACGCCGACGACCGACCCGGAGCCGGTATCCCTTCGGGCCGTGCGGGATGCCAGGCAGCAGGATCGGCGCACCGTGATCGGACGTGACGATGTCCCTGACGCGGCTTGACCGGCGCTACGGAGCCGCCGTCGGCTCCGTGTGGTCGTCGACGCTCGGTCGCGTCACCCGCACATGGACCGGGCTCGGCTCCTGGCGTGACACCGACGTCCGACGCTTTGAGCGCACCGCACTCCCGGTTCTTCTGGCCGGGCAGCGCCAGGTGGCGAGCCTGACAGCGTCGTACCTGGAGCAGCTTTACCGGGAGGTTGACGGACGAGCCCGCCGGGTTGACCTCGACCTAGACACTGTGACGGGCCGCGCGCTCCGCGACGTCGATCCGGCAGAGGTCTACCGGAGACCATTCAAAGAGGTGTGGGCGGCCCTGGGCGACGACGTCTCCCTCGACGAGGCGCTGAACCGGGGTGCCTATCGGCTGGAGACGATCGCGAAGACGGACCTCCAGCTTGCCCGCACCCACACTGTGCGCGAGGTGGGGGAACAGATGCCCCACTTCACCTACACCGTCCGGGAACTCCAGGGCGAGTACGACTGTGCTCTCTGCATGATCGCGTCGACGCAGCGCTACTTGAAGCGAGACTTGGCGCCGATCCACCCGGGCTGTGACTGCCTCGTGAAGCTCGTGACGGCCGACGAGGATCCTGGCCAGGTGATCGACGAAGAGAAGCTGGAGCGCATCCACGATGCCGTGGAGGAGGCGCTCGGCAAGAGCGACCGCGGAGGACGAGCGGTCGACTACCGCAAGATCATCGTCGCCAACGACCACGGCGAAATGGGCCCGGTGCTCGGCTTTGCCGGACAGCGCTTCACCGGCCCCGACGACATCAACCTACCGACCTGACGCCCGCCACGGGCCGACGACTCCCGACAGGGGAACACAGCATGTCTGAGATCGATCCGAACGCCCCGCAGCTCAATGAGCACGGTTACCCAGATGCGACGCCCGTCGCCGAGATGGCCACCGAACACCAGGTGGCCTACTGGAAGCACCACGCGCGCAAGCACGAGGCGACCGCCAAGGCGGCCCCTGACGCTGCGGAGCTGGAGCGACTCCGTGCCTCCGACGAGGAGCTGAAGACCCGCAAGGCTGCGGAGCTGAGCGACGTAGAGCGCGTCCAGGCGGAGAAGGCCACGGCGGAGCAGGCAGCAGCCACCGCCCGCGCGGACGCTGACGCCGCCGTCCGGCGGTCGCTCCTCCTCGAAGTGGCCCTCTCGAAGGGGCTGACCAGCGACCAAGCTGCACGGCTCCAGGGCTCCACGAAGGAGGAGCTGGAGGAGGACGCGGACGCGCTCATGGGTCTCTTCAGCACCGCACCGACTGACATCCCCCGGCGGCCCCCGTCCGGGTCGGGGTCTGACGTCGGCACTGGCAAGACCGTCGACTCCGGCGAGGCGCGCTTCAAGGCGCGCAATGGCGGCACCACCTGATCTACTCCCTTGGAGGGAAACCAATGGATCTGTCTCTGAGGACGGAGTCCTTTTCGCAGGACCGCCGGGACTGGCTCGGCAGCGAGCACGGTACCGACTGCCCGCGCGGCATCACCCTGGACGTTTCGACGTTCGCACAGGCTGACCACTACCCGGACGGCTACCTGAAGTCTGGCCTGCCGGTCGCGGAGATTACCGCGTCAGGTCTGTATGGCCTCTACGCGGGCGACGCCATCGACGGCCGCGAGACACTTGCGGGCTTTCTGTTTACTGGTGTTGAGGTCGTGGACCACCGTGGACGCGTGTCTGCGAAGGTCGGCGGTTCGATGCTCGTTCACGGCTTCGTCCGCGCCGACAAGCTCCCTGTTCCCGTCGACGCTGACGGCATGGCCGACGTCGCGTCCCGCATCTACACCGTCTGAGAGGACGTGACACATGCAGCTCATTGACGAGTACGTCACTCCGGCAGAGCTCACCGGCTACGCTCGTGCGGCCCTCCGTGACTACCAGCAGAACCAGTTCATCCTTCACCAGATCCTTCCGGACGCCACGGTGAACGACCTCTCCTACCGCTTCACCCGCGGTGGCGGCGGCCTCATCGATGCTGCCGTGTTCCGGAACTACGACGCGGAGTCGGACATCGGCAAGCGCGCCGGCGGGGCCCGCGTCTACGGCGAGCTGCCTCCGATCTCGCGCAAGCTGCCGCTCGGCGAGTACGAGCGCATCAAGCGCCGGAACCTGGACACGCAGAACGAGGAGCTCCGGGACGCGCTGGAGTCGGACGCCAGCATTCTGGCATCGGGCATCGCGGCCCGGGTGGAGCTGGCGCGTGGCGAGGCGATCTTCTCCGCGAAGGTGGACCTGGACGAGAACGGCGTCAACGGTGGCGTCGACTACGGGCGTGCTGCGGGCAACTCGGTGACGGCTGCGAAGACGTGGGACGACCCCACGGCGGCCGTGGCCGACGACCTGACCGCATGGCAGGAGTACTACCTCGACCTGAACGGGTACATGCCTACCCGCATGATCATGTCTCGCCGGGCGTTCAACTTCCTCCGGCGCAACGAGCAGATGAAGAACGTCATCTTCCCGAACAGCTCGTCGACGAGCCTGCCGACGCTGACGGCCGCGCAGCTCCGTGAGGCACTGTCGGCGCAGGAGCTCCCGGAGCCGATCATCTACGACGCTCAGGTGAACGTGGAGGGCGTGTCCACGCGGATCACCCCTGCCAATCAGATCGCACTTCTCCCACCGCCCAACGTCAAGGTCGGCGAGACCCTGTGGGGCTCCCCGATCGAGTCTCAGGACTCGCGCTACGGCCTGGCTGGTGCGGAGGCAGGCATCGCGGTCGGTGCGTACCACTCGGAGGACCCACAGACTCTCTGGACCCGTGCGACGGCGATCGTACTTCCGATCATCGGCAACCCGGATGCGACCATGACCGCCTCCGTGCTCGACGCCCCTTCTCCCTGACGGTGGCGCCGGGAAGCACGGCCCTCACTTTGGGCTAGGCGTCACCTCCACCTCCACTAGATAGGACTGGATCTTGGCAACCACACAGCAGCTCACGGCGACGCTCACGCTGTCCAGCGGGGCCACTGAGACCGTGACCTCCACCGCCACGTGGGTGAGCTCCACCCCCGCCGTGGCGACCGTTTCGACTGGCGGACTTGTCACGGCCGTGGCCGTCGGCACCACCACCGTCACGGCGACCGCGCAGGGTAAGTCGGGCACGTGCACCGTGACCGTGACCGACCCGGCGCAGGGCATGGCCGTGTCTCCGGGCACCGCTGCCCTGACGGTGAGCTGACATGGCGCGGCTCGCGACGTACGTACACGTCACAGACAACCAGGGAGCGAGCCACGCATTCGGGCCTGACGACGAGGTACCGGCGTGGGCCGTTCAGCTCATTACCAACCCGCGGGCGTGGGATGTTCCGCCCTCCGCAAGTCGACTTACGGAGCCCGCTCCGGCGAAGCCGACGAAGAAGGCGGCCCCACGACGCGCCCCCGCGCGACGGAAGGCGGCTGCCGATGCTGTTTCTTCTGAGTGAGCTCCGGGCCCTACTCGGTACCCCCATCTCCGACGAGCGCGCGCAGCTCGCTCACGACCTGGCGGAGGATGCGATCCGTGGTGAGGTCGGGATCCGGCTGACCGACCCTCCGCAGCGTGGCGTCAAGGCGGTCGCCCTGGCGGTGGCCGCACGGATCCTGACGAATCCATCAGGCGTCCGCAGCGAGCAGGCCGGAGGCATGATGATCACTTACGCCGATGCGCAAACCGGAGTCACTCTCTCCGAAGACGAGCGGCGTCGGCTGCGACGAGCGGTCGGCATGGCGGCCGGAGCGGGCATGCTCGACATCGCCCCGGATGACACGGCCATGCCCTGCGTCACGGTTTGGCGGCCGGTATGAGCCTGATCCCCGCCATCATGTCCGCTACTTGGTACATCGAGCGTGCGGGGGAGCGGGTACGCGACTCCACGGGGTCGTGGGTGCCTGGCCCCCGCGTGCGCATCCGCGTCGACCACTGTGCCGTCATGAGCCCGTACGGCGTGACGGTGGGCTCGTCGAGCGAGGAACACAACGCGAGCGAGACCGTCACAACCCGGCGCGTCTTCGCGGCCCCTCTCGGCACTGACGTTCGTCCCTCCGACCGCATCGTCAGTGAGGACGGGACAGAGACGTGGGAGGTTGTCGGCCGTCCGCTCGTCCTCCCGCTGACGTCATTGGCGCGGGTTGAGGCCACACTGAAGGAGGTGACCGGCTGATGGCTCGATCCACGTACACCGGCCGGTACGCCGGACTCGGCCGCATGGTGAGCCGCCCGTGGCTGGCACGGCCGTGTCGCGACGCAGCAGTACGCATCATGGAGGTTGCGCAGGCGACGGCGCCCGTAGGTGACCCGGCGGAAGACAGCCACCCCGGGTGGTACAAACGCTCTTTCGACGTGGTGCCGATCAACAAGAACGTCCCCTTCCGCGGGCAGCCCCGACGCCGCTTCGGCGCGCAGGTAGTCAACACCGCCCCGCACGCCTGGCGCGTGGAGACCGGAGATGGTCGCGTGCCTCGGTACGCGATCCTGAGTAAGGCGATCGACACCGTGAAGGCGGCGCGTCGTGGCTGACGTGGAGGCCGTTCTCGCCCCGTGGCTGGAGGCCCGGTTCGACGTCTTCGCGGCTGCTGAAACCCCCGCGGACCTGGAGGACACACTCCCCATGGTCCGCGTGGAGCGCGTCGGGGGCGGTGACGACCGGTTCGCGCAACATCCCCGCATCGCGGTCGACGTCTTTGCGGCCACGGCCGACGAGGCACGGGCGCTGTCGGAGCAGATCCGCAAGGCGCTCGTGTTCCTGAGCGGACCGGTGGGCACGGCTGTAGTCCGCTCCGTGCGGTGCGACTCCGGGCCGACCCGACAGCCATGGGCGAACGAGGCGGTCCACCGACGTGGCGCCACGTACACGGTGAGCCTCCGGTCCGCCTGACATCCCTCTGACCTAGCTCCGCGAGTCGAATTGCGGAGCCCAATTCGCATGCCCTGGAGGCATCATGGCGGATACCCGCAATGCGGATCTGACATTCGGCGCCACGGACTATCTCGTGTACGCCGCACCGATCAACACCGAAATGCCCGCTGACTTCGCGGACCCCGCATCGCCGTGGCTGAACTGCGGCTGGATCACCACGGACGGCGGCCTCTTCAAGATTGAGGAAGAGAGCAAGGACGTGGAGGCGGCTGGCTCGCTGGAGCCGATTCGGACGCTGATGACGAAGTCCGTGAAGTCGCTTCAGGTGACTTTCCTGGAGGGGCTGAATCCCTTCGTCCGCGCGCTCTACGACAACGTTCCCATCGCGTCCCTGGAGCCCACCACGGGCGCCGTGACGTACAGCCTCCCCGACAAGCCGGACGACCTCCGGTACAGCTTCGTGTTCGATTCCGTCGACGGCGACAAGCGGATGCGGCTCTACATGCCGAATGGCAAGGTTGTCGAGCGTGGCGACGAGCAGCCGCAGACCACGGACGTGATGAACGTCCAGATGACGTTCAAGTTCTTCAAGGGCGCCGCGAATTCGCCTGCCGTGACCCGCTCGCTCGACTACGCGGACATCGACGTCAGCGGATTCTTCGCGGCCGGCGGCGAAGTCCCTTCTCCCTGACGGTGTCTCCGGAAAGCGCCCCACTGACCCTGGGGTAGGCGACGCCAATTCAGCCAGCGACGCCCCGTTCCGCGCGGGTCCGGGGCGTCGCTCAATTCTGCACGACGACCCGCGCATTCGTAATTCCCTGACTTAGGAGACCCGCGCGCATGACTGACATCACCCCACCCGAGGCGCAGGAGAACGAGGCGACGGAGGAGTACGGCACCGCCGTACTGTGCGGCTCTGACCTGCGGGTCAAGCCCATCACCCAGTGGCGCCCCTCGTACCTCCGGGCCCTCCGTGAGGCGGACTACGACACCTGGGCGGCCGGAGTTCTTCACGTCGACGACGTGGCGACCTTCGTTGAACTGGACGCCACCATTGACGAGATCAACATTTTCGTCGGCGCTGCCATGGAGTCCACCGGAGAGACCCCGGGAAAGTCTGGGGGACGTACGCGGTCCTCTCGGAGCACGCGGAAGCGCTAGAAGGCGATCTCGCCTACCACTTCCACGGCTTGGACCTCCTCGACGTCTACCGGGGCCACCTTTCTCTGCGGAAGCTCCGGGTCCTTATCGACCGGCTCCCGCCCGAATCGGCGACGAAGACAGCTATACGGAACTCGATCTCTGATGACGAGTTGCAAAAAGCATCGTCGGACTACCGTCCGGATAAGGCGCCGTGGAGCAGTGTGGAGATTCTCCTCGCGTCCATCAAGGACGAGATCACCCTCAGCCGGGGCGCCGCGATTGCCATTGCGGGAGGAAAGCCCGTCGAGTTCCACCCGACACCACGACCGGGAATCCCACCAAAGTCCGTTACACGACGTGGGATGACAGATGAGCAGCGCCGCGCCATTGACCCGCGGCTGAGAGATCAGACGTAGGAGGCGCAATGGCAGACCTGGATATCGTTGGCGGTGCGGCCGTTGACGTCGTGCCGGTGATCCCACAATTCCACGCCAAGCTGAAGGCAATGGTCCTCCCCATTGCCGACAAGGTTGGCGAGGAAGCTGGCAAGCGGATGGGGGAGGCGATATCGAAAAACATCGTGGTCGCCATCCCCAACGCCGTAAACCGGGGCGGGGCTGCGGCTGTGCGTGTCGCAGGCAAGCAGGGTGACGACGCGGGCGGCGCGTTCGCGCGATCGATCCGGCGGAAGCTCGAAGTTGCTTTCAAGGCGATGCCGAAGCTCGACGTCAAGCTTTCCGACACGGGAGTTGACGCCGAACTCGCCCGGATCCGCGCGAAGTTGGAGCAGCTCTCCAACAAACGGATCGGCATCGACGTGTCGGCGGAGGCGGCGTCGGCAGAGGTGACGCGCCTGGAGGAGCAACTCCGTCGGCTCGGCGCAGCGCACCCCAATGTCGCCGTTCGCGCGGACACTGCCACCGCCCGCGCTGCCCTGGCGGAGATCCGGGAGGAAATCGCAGCCCTCACCGCCCGCCCGGGGCACATCCGTTTCGAGACGGACGGCACTCTCGGTGCCCGAATGCGCGCGGTCGTCGCGGAGGCGCAGGCATCGCTTCCGGAGATCAACGTCGACGCAGACACGTCGCCGGCCCGTGCGGAGATTCAGGGTCTGCGCGCACAGCTCGCGGCACTTGCCGACGCACGGATCGGCATCGACATCGACGCCGCGGAGGCGCTGACGAAGGTGGAGGCGATCCGTGCGCGGCTGGAACTCCTGAGTGTCCAGCGGCACGACATCGACGTCCGCGTAGACGCCGCTGCTGCCGCCGCACAGCTCGCGGCACTCCAGGCGATGGCAGATGACACCAAGATCGTCAACATCAAGGCCATCGCGGACACGTCGAATGCTCGTAACGCGCTGCTCCACCTCGCGATTCAGGTTGCCGTCCTGGCGGCGATTCCCCTGGGCCCGGTCCTGGCGGCCGGTCTCGGAGCGGTGGTCACCATGGCGACCGCAGCAGCCGCGGGACTTGGCGGTATGGCTCTCGTCGCCATCCCCGCCATCAAGGGCGTCGCCGACGCGCTCAAGGCGAAAACCGCCGCGGAGGACGACGCCGAGAAGGCGACTGCCAGCGGCGCCAAGGCGACCACGCAGGCAGCACAACGCGCACTCCAACTCGCGGGCGCGCAGGCGAGCTTGGCCACCGCCCACCGCAATGCCGCGCGTTCGATTGCCTCCGCCAACCGGGGGGTTGAGGACGCGGAGCGGGCACTCGCGCAGGCAGGCGTGCGCGCGATGGATCAGCGCCGTCAGGCTGCTGAGTCCGTGGAGCGTGCGGAGCGGTCCCTTTCCGACGCGAAGACGGCGGCCCGGCGGGCGGAGCAGGACCTCACGCAGGCACGCCGTGATGCCGCACAGCAGCTCGCTGACCTGAACGACCGGCTCCTTGACGGCGCTCTCGACCAGCGGGAGGCGACTCTCCGCGTCGAGCAGGCGCAGCAGGATCTCAATGCCGCGCTGGTCGACCCTCGAACCACTGACCTTCAGCGGCGACAAGCGGAGCTCGCGCTTGACCGGGCCAAGCGGAATGCTGCGGAGCAGAAGAAGAGCTACGCGTCCCTCCAGAAGGACGCAGCCGCGCAGCGTAAGGCAGGGGTAGACGGGTCCGACGCTGTGCGGGAGGCGACGGAGCGCCTGTCCCGTGCGCAGCGTGACGTCGACGACAACACGAAGGCCCTGGCCGACGCGCAGCGCCAGTCCGCTCGTGCGCAGGTGGAGGCGGCGCAGACCGTGGCCGACGCACAGCGTCGTCTCTCTGACGCCGTGCAGAACGCTGCGGAGGCGCAGGTGTCCGCCGCGGAGTCGATTGCGACGGCGGAGCGGGGACTCCAGTCCGCGCGCCTGTCCGGAGCAACCGCCACCACCACAGCGATCAGCAAGGCGGACGAGTACCGCAAGGCACTCGCGAAGCTGACCCCGGCGCAGCGAGACCTATTCGACTCCATCGCCGGTCCCCGCGGGCTGAAGAGCGCCTTCGATGGCTGGCAGAAGTCCCTTCACCCGGAGGTTCTCCCGCTCTTCACGCGCGGTGTCGACTCCGCGAAGGCATCATTGCCCGGTCTGACGCCGCTCGTGCTCGGCGCAGCAGCCGGGATCCAGACGCTGTGGGACAAGGCGTCGGCGCAGATGAAGACGCCGTTCTGGACGAGCTTCAAGGCAGACCTGAAGGACAGCGTCGAACCGGCCGTAGTCGGCTTCGGGGTGTCATTCGGTAATGTCATCGCGGGGCTTGCCGGGATTATCGATGCTTTCATCCCGCACATGGACGGCATCGTTGCGAACTCCGACCGGATCACCGCGCGGTTCGCACGATGGGGGACGAGCCTCAAGGGGAGCCCCGATTTCGAACGCTTCCTGAAATACGTCAAGGACACGTCACCCGGACTGGCCGAGTTCATCGGCGATATCCTGCGCGTCACCCTCGACGTCTCGAAGGCTCTCTCACCATTCTCGCAGGTCATGTTCGCGGCACTCAGCCCTATTTTCGGCGCCATCTCGTGGACGGCGGAGAACGCGCCGGAGTTCATTCAGGTGCTGTGGGGGGTGTACTTCGTCACGAAGGCGGTCCGCCTCGGCATGATCGCCTTCGCGGGGGCCATGGTCCTCTACGAATCCGTCATGATCGTGGCTACCATCGCGACAAGCGGGTGGGCTGCGGCACTGACGGCGACGGGCATTGTTCCGATCATCAGGGCCATCGTTCTCGTGGTCGCACTCCTGGCGGCCGGCGTCATCTATGCCTACCGGCACTGGGATTGGTTCCGGGTCGCCGTCGACGGGGCGTGGGCAGGAATTCGGGCGGTTTCCGAATTCGTCTGGAGCAGGGTCCTGAAGCCCATATTCGACGTGATGTGGACCGTCATCAAGTCCGTCGGCGACGTCGCTGTGTGGCTGTGGAAGAACGCCATTGCCCCGGCCTTCAACGGCATTATGTCGATCGTCCAACCTGTGGCGAAGGTGCTGCTGACGATCCTCCTCCTCCCCGCCTACCTGGCATTCAAGCTGCTGGGAGCCATCATCACGTGGCTGTGGAGGGAAGTTATTGGCCCCATCTTCGGGTGGATCGCGGAGAAGACGAGGTGGCTGTACGAGAAGTACATCAAGCCTCACATGGCCGACGCGAAGCGGGCTTTCGAGCTGCTTGGCAAGACTATCCGAGCCCTCTGGGACGCAACGGTCAAGCCGGTCTTCGGGTGGATTGCCGACCGGACGAAGTGGCTCTACGAGCACGGGATCAAGCCACACTTCGCGAGCATCAGGCGCGCACTGGATCTGATGGCGATCGGCTTCCGGGCTACGAAGGACAACATCAGGGAAGCGTGGGATCAGCTCTCCTCCATCGCCAAGAAGCCCGTGAAGTTCATCATTGAGCACGTCTACAATGCGGGACTCGTCCCACTGTGGAATGGCGTGGCATCCGTCACGGGCGCAGACAAGATCAAGAAACTCGACGTCAAGGGGTTCCATACCGGCGGCATCATGTCTGGCTATTCCCCCGGCCGTGACGATCGCCTCATTGCCGTGGGTGGCGGCGAGGCGGTAATGCGCCCGGAGTGGACGCGCGCAATTGGCGCCGACCGGATCAACGCATGGAACTCTGCGGCCCGTTCGGGCGGCGTCGGCGGGGTCCAGCGGGCAATCGCCAACGGAATGCCCGCATTTGCAGACGGCGGGATTGTCGGGTGGATCAAGGATAAGGCTAGCGACGTCGGTCGATTCCTTTCCGGTGCGGCTGGATTCATGGACCCAGGCAAGCTGTTCGACAAGGCTAAGGGTCTCGTCAAGAGCACCATGGCGCCTATCCTGACGAATCCGTGGGCAAAGTCGGTGGCGCAAATGCCGCTGAAGATGCTGACGAGCATGAAGGATTCGGCGTTCGATCTCTTCTCCGGCGCCGGATCCGGCCAGTGGATCAAGCCGGTGAACGCCGGGTACGGAACTAAGTTCGGCGTAGCGGGCCGCATGTGGTCCTCCGGGCACCACACTGGCTTGGACTTTCCGGCCGCCATCGGTACGGCGATCAAGGCCGTGGCCGACGGACGAGTCACCGCCGCGCAAGGTGGTGGCCCGTACGGCAATCACGCGGTGGTCAACCACGGAAACGGCCTGTCGTCGCTGTACGCCCACATGACCCGCATTCTGACGTCGGTCGGGGACTCCGTCCGCCAGGGCCAGGCGATCGGCACCGTGGGCGCGACGGGCAACGTCACCGGCCCTCACCTCCACCTGGAGGCGCGGGTCAACGGCCGCCCGGTCGACCCGATGTCGTACCTCACCGGAGGCGGTGGGGGAGGCAACGGTGGCTCCGGTGTCGCCCGGTGGCGCTCGACGGTGCTCCGGGCACTGAGCATGACGGGCAACCCCGCGTCGTACGCGGACCTGACGCTCCGACGAATGGCGCAGGAGTCGAACGGGGATCCCAACGTCGTCAACCGCTGGGATAGCAACTGGAAGGCGGGGCACCCGTCGGTGGGCCTGATGCAAGTCATCGGCCCGACCTTCCGGGCGTTTGCAGGCCAAATGAAGAACACCGGTCCGTTCTCCTACGGCGTCTCGACGAACCCGCTCGCCAACATCTACGCCTCCATGCGCTACGCCAAGTCCGCGTACGGATCCCTCCCTTCCGCGTATAACCGCCCCGGCGGATACGCATCTGGCGGACTGCCCGGGGTCGGTGAACTGGCGTGGGTGGGCGAGCACGGACCGGAGCTCGTGCGCTTCCTCTCGCCGGCGCAGGTGTACTCAGCGACGGACTCCGCGAGCTTGGCCCGGAGTATCCGCACCGTGCCAGGGCAAAGCACCACCCCGACGACCATCACGGCCGACGTGAAGGTCTACGTCGGTGATCGCGAGATTACCGACATCGTGCGCACGGAAGTCGTGGCGCGCGAGGAGCAGACAGCAGCAGCACTCACTACAGGACGGTGGATCTGATGAGCGACGACCCGACGACTCCCGACGACGAGCGCACTGAGTCACCCATCTACACCGCACCGGAGGAGCCGGACCCGCCTCGTGTGGACGAGGGCCGACCGGGGTGGATGGACGGCGCCAACGGCGGCACCGGGGACGGCGGTGGCGACGGGGGCGGTGACGGAGGCGGTGATGGTGAGTGAGCGTCACCACGAATCTGCTGCCGCCAAACGTCGCTGAGGTCGAGACGGACACGAGTGGCTGGACGGCGGGCGCGAACACCGCACTCTTCAAGTCCACGCGCTACTACACCGGGGCGGCATCTCTTGGGATGACCGCCACGGCGGCAGGGTCTGTCACGGCCACCACGACCGCGCGGGTGGCTGTGACGGCGGGGCTGGAGTACACGGCGTACACCTACGCGGCTGGCGTAACGGCTACTGCCGGACGCACGGCACAGATCCGCGTCGACTGGTACGCGGCCATCAGCGGCGGCACGGCGCTTGGGACCGCGACGTCGACGGCCGTCGCACTGCCGAACGCCACCACGTGGATCGGGCCGCCCACTGTGCTGGTGGCCACGGCCCCCGCTGGAGCTAGGTACGCTGCGGTCACGGTGACGGTCACAGGGCTGGCAGCCGCCGGTCAGGCAGTGGTGGACGCCATCGCGTTCGGTCGGCCCAACACTCCGACATACAACCTGCTGCCGTACAACGTGGCTTCGGCGGAAATCGATACGTCGGGGTGGCGGACGTACGGCACGGCCACCCTGACTCGCGACAGCACACGGGCCTACGAGGGCTGGTATTCCATGGTCGTCGGGTCGACGGCCGCTGGTACTGCTGGTATCGAAACCAGTGACGTGCACCCTGTCACCCCGGGCACGGAGTACCTCGCATACTCCTACGTCTATGCGTCTGCGACGTCGACTCACAGAGCCATTATTCAGTGGGTCGACGCTGCCGGGGCCACAACCGACGTCGCGCAGACGTGGTCGGTGCTCGCAAGCACCTGGACGCGATGCATGGTCGCAGGCGTGGCCCCTCCGGGGGCAGTAGCCGCCCGTGTGCGGCTGGAGGCGGAGTTCGTCGACACTGCGCAGACCCTGCGCACCGATCAGGTAGTCATGCGGGTGGCGCCTACGCCCACGGGATCGCTGCTCAACTACAACGGGTACTCCATCGAGATCGATACGGCGGAATGGGTGGCTGTCAGCGGATGTACTATCTCCCGCTCCCTGGAGACCGCGTGGGAGGGCATGGCGTCGCTACGCATCGACCCAACGGGCGGCACTGCCGTGGTCGGTCTGGCGCATCGGGTGCCGGTCATCCCGCGGCAGGCATATCAGGTGTCACCACGAGTCAAGGTCGGGGCCTCTTCGCTGCCGACGAGGGCAGACATCCGATTCACCTGGTACGCGACTGACGGATCACTAGTTCGTCACTTCGCCTTCACGTGGACATTGAATCCGGGAACGGGAGGCTGGTACAACCCAAAGTCTGCGTACGTAGCGCCGCCCGGGGCTGCCGAACTCGATGTGCAGATCGCGGTACTTGACCGCACAGCCGATCAACCAGTTTGGATCGACAACGTCGAGATTACGCCGGGCGGGCTCGCACTCTTCGCTGAGCCGATCCCTGGGGCCTACGGGATAGCAATCCAAGCTCAGGGGCTGACGGACGGCGGCCTCACTTACTGGGGCCTGTGGCGGATGGCAGAGGACGGAGCCATGCGCCCGGTGCGTGGCCCATCCGGGGATTTGACGCAGATGGAGATCACCGGAAGTACTGCCACGGCAGAGGACTACGAGGCCCCGCTCGGCGTACCAGTGACCTACTACCTGCGCCTGTGGACCACACCCACGTCCAACCGCCCGGCCGTCTCGGATCCCGTGACGATCCCCGCGCCGCCCGACACAGAGATCGTCCTCAAGGACCCCGGGCTCCCTGCTAGACAGACAACCGCCGTAGTGGCGGCCGGAGGTCGCCCGACGTGGACGCGGAAGGCGCGTCAGGGCGTCAACGCCATCCGCGGACGTGCCCGCCCCATCGTGATCTCCGACGTGCGTGCGTCGCGCGAAGGCACACTGACGCTCGTCACTGAGTCTGCTGGCGACAGTGCGGGGCTGTGGTGGCTCCTGGAGACAGGCAACCCCCTGCTACTTCAGTGGCCCACGATCTTCGGGGAGGACGACGTCTATGTCACGGTCGGCGACGTGGCGGAAGCGCCCATCGTCGACTACGCCGGGTACACCGACCGTACGTGGACGCTCCCGCTGACGGAGGTGGACCGCCCGATCGGCGGTGCTGCCGGGTCCGCGGGTCGAACCTGGCAGACCGTGGCCACCGACCACCCGGACTGGCTCGACGTACTGTCGACCTACTCATCCTGGCTGGGCGTCTACACCGGAGAGGAGGGTAGCTGATGCAGCCAGTATCGGACGCCTTCCTCAGCGCACTGACGACATCACACACCATGACCGCCACAGTGCGCGCCATGTACGACGGGGCCGTCACTGTGGCCGACCTTCCTATCGTGGATGGGTCGGTCACGGTCGACCGAGGGAGCAGGGTACGTCGCACCGTCTCTCTGACGGTGGCTGATCCGGCCCTCCTCCCGTGGGATGCCGCGGACCCGCTCGCCGTGTACGGCCAGGAACTCATAGTGTCCCGGGGCGTGCGGTTCACGGGTGGGCAGACGGAGACTACGCCGCTGGGGACGTATCGGATCAATAGCGTGTCCGGTGACACACTCGTCGGCCCACTGACGATATCCGGGCAGTCGTCGGAATGCCGTCTGCTCGATGACAAATTTATGGCGCCGACTACCACACGCGGCTACGCGAATTGCGTGGAGGCGATCACCTATCTCATTCGCCAGACTCTCCCGGACGCGGTGATCGTCAACGCAACATCCGATGCCCGGAACCCGGCGTGTGCAGTCACTGTATGGAACGCCAATAGTGACCGGTGGGACGCGATCAATGAAATTGCTCTCTCGATGCATGCGGACATTTACGTCGATGCAGTGGATCGCTTCGTGATCGCTGATATTCCCGACGCGCTATCATCATCCGTTGTATGGGATATCGCAGAGGGTGAAGGCGGAACGCTGATGTCTGCCTCTCGTGAGCTCTCCAGAACGGCCGTTTACAACGCGGTCGTTGCAAGCGGAGAGAACACGGCGTCAAACAGCGTGCCCGTTTCGGCCGTTGCCTACGACAACGCGCCGACGAGCCCGACGAGATGGGGCGGCCCATTCGGTAGATCCCCGAAATTCATCTCATCGGCCCTGTGGACGACAGTGGGGCAGTGTCAGTCAGCCGCAAACTACGCTCTCTTCGACGCCACGGCGCCCAATGTGATGACGTCGATAACCGCCATCCCGAACCCGGCGCTGGAAGCGGGGGACTGTCTGAGGATTTCTCACTCGGGCAGGCATGAGCTTTTCATTGCGCAGGCTTTCACGATCCCTCTGACTGCTGAGGGGTCCGCATCCCTCACTCTGCGCGGAGGCAAGGAGGACGCCGCATGAGCCCACGTCAGACGCTCACAGAAGCGGTACAGCGGGCTGCGGAGCGGGCCGTGGGACAGGGGGCCGCGGGGTGGCTCATCGCCTCGGTGACAGCCACGTACGCGGACGGCACCGTCGATATCGCCACCGCCCGCGGGCCTGTAGCAAAGGTGCGCCGACTGAAGTCCTATTCGTCTCCGGCTGTAGGCGACCGGGTGAAGGTTGATTTCAACCCGGACGGCAATTGGCTAGTCGTAGGTGCGCTTGCGACGTCATGACATTGAGGAGTAATCAGAATGCCGAAGACTGATGGTTACGGTCAGGGTGTGCAGTACCCAGTTTTGTCCGACGCCCCGAACGTCGAAACCGCCTTCCAAACGGCGGTAAACGGGCTTGTTCCGCTGACCGTTATGCAATTCGTCGACGCCAACGCGCGGACGGCGACGCTGATCGGTGCATACGCTCCGCGGCCCGGGATGATTTCCTATCTGGTCACCGAGGATCGCTGGGACCGATACGGTGCCGACAAGGTTTGGCGCCCGATGTCGCCCGGTCCGTGGAAGCCCCTAACATTTGCAAAGGGGTACACTGCGTTTGGTGGTAGCCCTGGATACCGAGTCGTCAATGGCGACGTCTACCTTCGAGGCGCATTCCGGCGAACGGCGGGCGGTGATCTCCCAACGCAAGTGGAGACGACGTTCATGACGCTTCCCGCTGAAGCTCGCCCGTCGACGTCCAGAGTCTTTCTGGGCGCCTCGGAATTCACGACCGCCGGAGGCGTGAGCCGGTTCTTCGGACGCGTCATCGTGGCAGCCAGCGGAATTTGCACATACATCATGCCCGCCGGAGCCACAGGGGATTTCCTCTACTTGGACGGCATGTCTTTCTCGCTCTGAGCACACGTCACCATCGCCCCGCGTCGACGGGGCTTTCTCTATGCCCGGGAGGGGATCGCCAGTGGGCGAAATCTGGATCAAGGAAGCGGAGCGGCTCGGAGGCGGGAGCATCGGAGGCGCGATGGACTCGCCGTCCGCTCCGCCTCGCGTCGTCTGGCACACCACGGAGAGCGGCGCAGGAAACGCGGCCTTCAACGCCGTCGGCAAGTACCTCTCGACTGCGGCCTCCGAGCCGCACATCCTCTACGACCCGGCAACGGACCGCCTCGGTCAGTACGGGCCGCTGAACCAGTCGGCACGCGCGTTGCGCAACGACGGCTCAACGAGGACGAACCGCACGGGCAAGGTCTGCATACAGATCGAGGTACTCGGCCGCGCGGGCTCTCCGTTCACGTCGACGTGGAAGCCAGGCCCGAACTTCCGCGCACTCATGCGGGCCATCCGCTCGTGGGGCGTTCCTGACGCCTGGCCCGCAGGGAACTGCGCCCCCGGTGCATCGCGGAACCGCACCACCTGGGCGACGAAGGGCGGGCACTACGGCCATTGCCACGTCCCCGGCAACGACCACTGGGACCCGGGCAACATCGACCGCGCGGCCATCCTCAAGGCGGCCCCGCCATCGACGGGCTCCGGCTCGTCTTCCGGGTCTACGTCGACGTACACCGTGAAGTCCGGCGACACTCTGAGCGGCGTCGGTGCGAAGATGGGTGTGAAGTGGCAGACGATCGCGAGTCTGAACGGCATCAAGGCGCCGTACACGATCGTCGTCGGCCAGGTGCTGAAGCTGAAGGGAGCCACCCCGTCGACGCCCGCCACGCCGACTGTCGACCTCTCTAACCTCATCGCTGCCGCCCGTCGCGACCCCGGCCTGGCGCAGGGTGGGACAACACACCCGGCTGACGTGAAGATCGTCGAAGCGGCACTCCAGGCGGAGGGGTTGCTCTCCGCGGCGTACGCGAAGGACGGATCTTTCGGCACGGTGACCGTCACCGCCTACGCCGCCTGGCAGCGCCGCTGCGGCTACACCGGATCCGCGGCTGACGGCATCCCGGGGAAGGCGAGCCTGGAGAAGCTGGGCGCCAAGCGCGGCTTCAAGGTGAAGGCGTAGCCATGGCCCCTGAGATCATCATTGCCGTCATCACCGCCGTCTCCGTTCTGGGGGCGGCCGTGGTAGCAGCCGTGCCGGCGCTCCTGGCCGTCCTCCGTCGAACGCACAGCAGCGTGGAGGCGCAGGGGGAGCAGACCCGGGCCGCCACGCTGGACGCACTCGACGCTGTCGGGACACGCCTCGAAGCCCGCTTCGACGCCCGGATAGACGACCTCCGCGACGACGTCGACGACGTGCGGGAGTCCGTGGCTCGCGTCAGGGAGTGGCAGGCCGGCCACGACGCGGAGCACCTGATCATCGGACGCCCCCGCGGGGATCTCGGCTGAGAAATCTCCACCCTGACCGTCACATCGGCGCTGCACCCCACCATAACTACGTCACACCGAGAGGACGTGGTTATGAACATCGGCATCATCGGGCGCGCACGGGTCGGCAAGGACACGGCGGGCGCCTGGCTCGTCGAGCACCGCGGGTATCAGCGCGTGGCGTTCGCGGATCCGCTGAAGGAAGCGGCGCTGAAGCTGGATCCGATCGTCGTGACTGACGACGACTACTACGACACGCCGGGCGACCACCTGTCCACAGTCGTGGACTACTGGGATTGGGAGTTCGCTAAAGACAACTTCCCCGAAGTCCGTCGCATCCTCCAGGAGCTTGGCGCCGCCGTCCGCGCCATCGACGAGGACTTCTGGCTCCGCGCGGCCCTGGCGAAGGTGGCGGAGGCGAACGAGGCCGGAAAGCCAGCCGTGATCACCGACGTCCGCTACCCCAACGAGACGGAATCCCTCCGGCGCGCAGGCTTCGACCTCGTCTACATCCACCGTCCCGACGCTCCGCGGCTCGACCACGAGAGCGAGGGGGCGATTCAGGCACAAGAGGCGGACCACATCGTCATCAACGACGAGTCCGTTGCCGACCTCCAGCGCGAAATGTGGCTCATCCACGACCAGATCACCCGCCGTACCCGATCCCTCTGACGAAAGGCCCACATGAAGACCTTCTTCCGCGACCTCTCCATCCGCGCCTATGTCTGGCTCCAGATATTCGCCATGCAGGAGCCTGTACGGCTCCGTGCGGCACTCACGTCTGCCGTCCTGGCCCTCGGTGTCCTCGTGCCCGCCCTGGCGTCGCAGGAGACCGCACACACCGTCGGGGGCGTGCTCGCCGTCGTCCTCCCCATCGTCGTGGGGGAGAGCGCGCGGAGACGAGTGACGCCGGCCGACGAGGAATAGAGCAGTACCAGCCCCCGGTCTCTTCGGAGCCGGGGGCTTTGGGCGTATGGAGACCAAGACAAGTCCGCTCGCAGACAAGAAGACACGGCTGCGGTTCAACAGGGCGATGCGGGAGAAGGGGGTGCCCGCGAAGGCGTGCGGGAAGTGCTTTGTAGTGAAAGGGTATGAGGCGTTCAGTTTGCAGCGCAGTATGGGTGACGGGCGGAACAGCCGCTGCCGAGAGTGCAACCAAGCTGAGTATGTACGGTGGCATGCGCAGAACCGTGAACGCAAAGCAGCCTACGATCGGCGTTGGGCTGCGGGCCACAAGGATCGCCAGGCGGCACAGGCGCGACAACGACGTCGAGAGGACGGAGCCCGTATCCGCGGCGTAGCCAAAAGCTGGCGTGACCGTAACCGCCAGCACGTCACGGAGACCCACCGTCGATGGGTCTCCGCCAACGCCGAACGTAGAAAGGCTCAGATGCAGCAATGGGCCGCAAAGAACCCGGGGAGAGTTCGTCACTACGCTGCTCTCCGTCGTGCCCGCAAGGCAGCCGCCATGGTCGAGCCCTTCACCCACACCGATATGCTCCGCGACTGGGAAGACCACGACCTCTACGCCTGCGCCTTCTGCGGAGGTCCCTACGAGGAGATCGAGCACCTCGTACCCCTCTCCCGCGGAGGCGAGCACTCCCTCGCCAACCTCGTCCCTTCCTGCATTGAGTGCAACAGGGGTGTCGGAGGCAAGCACGCCCGCGACCCCTGGGAGTGGCTGGCAGAACGCTTCCCCGAGCTCGCCCCGATCCTGATCGACGTCGACGCCCCCGCATGACCCGAAGCCCCGTATTCCCTCACTGGGAGTGCGGGGCTTTTTGCGTTCTGCAACCGACGGACACCTCCGCTAGTCGACTTGCGGACCTGTACAGGATAGGCACCCCTACCCCTGCTACCGTCTGCCGCATGACGGCCTCCCCGCCCGGTCCCCTCGTCCAGGCGCTTACTGCGCTATGGGACGTCCTGAGATCGAGACACGCAGACCTCCCGCCGATGCGCATCGCCATCGTGACCGGACCGCAGCCCACACAGCACGGGCAGGAGCGCTGGACGGAGGACGACTCAGGGCTCGTATCAGGGCTCGTCATCAGCACGGCCACCCTCGCGTCCGGCGCCGAGGCCACGCTCTTGACGCTCTATCACGAGGCCGCTCACGTCCTGGCGTGGAGGCGGGGACTGGAGGACACATCACGTCGGGCGACGTACCACAACCGGACCTACTTGGCCCTGGCGCAGGAGATCGGGCTCGATCAACCGGCGGGCACGTCGGCCAGTCGCGTGCGTGGCTTCGAGCCTGCACTCACCACCGACGTACAGCGGCTGACCGCTGACGCCCTGGAGAGCCTTCAGCACACCATCGACGTCGAGCTCCCTGCCATTTCCCCGCCTGCGTCGGCGACGAAGAGCAGCCCGGATCGCCAGATGCTCGAATGTGCGTGCGAAACCCCGCGTAAGATCCGCGTCTCCCCGCGGGTTGCTGCGAAGGGACCGATCATCTGCGGCGTCTGTGGCGAGCACTTCACCGCTCCGTGAGACAGGCCATAGATACGTGAAGTGACTTGCGCTACTCTGTGCGCGGCCACACGCCGATCCCGCCGATGAGAGGTCATGATGAGCAGCCGACGAGAAGTCGACGTCCGGCCCACCGACGGAGACCCGGTTCCCCTGTCCGTCTCCCCGGAAAGCATGCCCGCGCTGGAGCTTAAGGACCTGGCGCACGAGGATGAGCCGCTGTTGATTGCCCGGGGGGCGGCCTACGCCCGGGAGTACGTTCGAATCCAGGGAAATCAAACCACGCTGCTGAAGAATCTCGCGGTGGTCATCGTCTCCCTACGGGTACGGCGTGGAGAGCTGCGCGGTACGTCGCACGAGTACCGACAGATCGTGGCGGGGATGTACAGGCAGGCAGGCATCGGCCCGGCCGGGTCCGACAGCTTGCAGACCGCTGTGCGGTGGCATGTGGGAAATTTGCTGCGCCGTGTGGCGACGCCTCGGGAGCTGGAGCGCGCGGACCTAAAACCGACGTCGCCGCTGGAGCGGCAGCAGGACTCACGCGCCGTCACCGCCAAGCTCGCGAAGGCGGCTCGTGTCACACGCGACGTCAACGCAGCACCCAAGGGGAAGCGCAAGGCGAACACCGCTGACGCCGGCCAGGCCGTCAAGGCCACGGCAGACCACCTCCGTCTGGCGCAGGTGGCTGGCGAAATGCTCACCCAGCTTGACCGACACGTCATCACGAAGGACATGACCGACGGTCAGCGGCAGGCGCTGGACAAGCAACTCGCTGCCATGGAGCGCAAGCTCGCCACCCTCCGCAAGCTCACCGCTCCGCCGACGAAGGACTGACCGCCTCCACGTCGACAGGGCTCCTCCTCCGCCCCGGGGTCGAACTGAGGGCCAAAGTGTCAAACTAACCCCTATTTTCATATTCCTCTATCACGCGTTAAGGAGGTTTAGAAAATAGGGGTTAGTTTGACATTTGGACACCCCCGGGGCGGAGGAGCAGACCCCCGAAAAAGAATCTTGGCCCGCAGCGTCACATCTGGCCGCTACCCCACCATAACTAGGGCACAACGCCAACGAGGTGGAGGGCAGATGGCAGGGGTACGGACACTCAAGCGAGGCAACAGCCGCTTCTACGTGGATCCGGACGACGCCCGGATCAAGGTTCCGGGCGTGACAAGCGTCGTAGGGATGCTCCCGAAGGACTTCTTGACCTTCTGGGCGGCGAAGGAGGCCGCGGAGGCGGCCGTCACCAACTGGGACATCGTCTCGCGGCTCATCGAACGCGACCCGGCGGGCGCCACGGACTACCTGAAGAACGCACACCGCAGGAAGACAAGTGCGGCTGCGGATCTGGGGTCGACGGCTCACGACTACTTCGAGCGCCTCGCGCGGGGTGACAGTGTCCCGTTGCGTCAGGTACACGCGGACGTGAAGCCGCACGTCACCTACTTCAAGCAGTTCTTGGACGAGGTCCAGCCGGAGTTTCTCCACCTGGAGGAGACCGTCTGGAGCGACGGGCACCAGTACGCCGGTTCCTTCGACGCCATCGCCCGCGTGGACGGCGAAGTCGTCGTGCTCGACTGGAAGACGTCGAAGTCGGTCTACGACTCCGTGGCCCTCCAGCTCTCCGCCTACCGCTACGCGGACCGCATCATCCTGGCGGAGTCGGGGGAGTCCATCGATGTCCCGGAGCTGTCCGGTGGTGCCGTCCTCCATGTCCGGCCGGAGGGTTGGCAGTTCGTACCCGTGGAGTGCGGCGAGGACGTTTACCGCGCGTTCCTCGCGTTGCGGGAAGTCTTCGACTGGGAGCGCGACGGCAAGAAGGGCGTCGTCGGGAAGGCCATCGCCAGGGGCGGAGAGGTCGAGACTGGTACGCAGAGGAGGGCGGCGTGAGCGCCTTCAAGTGTGGTCCGCTGAAGTGGGAAACCCCCGACGGCTACACGCCGGAGAGCATCCGGCAAGCAGGCCGGGTGGGACACGTCCCGATCGGAGCCGTCAGGAGCATGCTCAACGCTGCCGACGAGGCGCATCTTAAGGCGCTCTACGCCGAGAACGCGCGCGTAGGGGAAGCCCGTCAGGTCGTTGGCGATGTCGCCCGTGTGCTGGGCGTCAACATCGACGTCGGCCCGGGGCACCGCTGGGACGTCGACCACATGCAGCGGGCTGTGGCTGCTGCCGTAGAGATGCGCGAGTACGCCGCGAGGATGGAGCAGGAGCGAGACGACCTGAGGGGCCGTCTTGCGGATCTGGAGACCTCCGCCGAGTACTGGTCCGCGACCGCTCCCGGCGGCTCACTCATCGACGACTTGAAGAACACCATCGTCAGCCAAGCGCGGGAGATCGCGCGACTGATGGGGGAGAGCGTATGACCGACGACAAGACCACCAACACCACCGCCATCACCGCAGCACTGGCCCTCACCCTGGCAACCCTCCCCGCCCGCGCCTGGCTCCTGATGCTCGTGGTCGGAGCGCTCCACGGGCTGACGGCTGCCGTGCCCGCCATCGGCTACGGCACGATGCTGCTCCTGACGATCGGGCTGGACTTCGTGGTGGGCACGGCCCGGCGGATCCTGCACAAGTAGCACAAGGCACACACGGAACAGCGGGGCGTCCACGACGGGCGCCCCGCTCCTACGCATGCGACGAGGAGAGAGGCAGCAGCATGAGCGACGACATCCGCGAAGAGGACCGCAGCCCCGACTACTGCTACACGTGCCGGGGCAAATGCCAGCGCCCGCACTAGCTCCGCTAGTCGACTTGCGGAGCTCAAGGAAGGAGTCTCGTCAGTGATCGAGTTCGCTCTCACTCTCGCCGTGTGCTTTGTCATCGGCTACGTCGTGGGATCCCTATTCATTCGCTAGGCACTCGTGCACACCCTCAGCCCCCGGTTGCTTCGGCGCCGGGGGCTTTGGGCGTAGGAGAGGAGAACACATGGACACGCCAGGGATGCGAGAGCTCACGTACTGGATCGAGCGGGGCACGGACCCCGACAAGGCTGACGGTTACGCGGAGCGGCTCTACGCCGTGATCGCCAAGGAAGCCGTCGACGTCGAGCACCTGCGGCTCCGCGCGGAGGCAACGAACGCGGCCCTCATCGACGAGCTGAGCGGCGAACTCGACGCCTGCCGCACCGTCTTGCGCGTTCTCAAGAGCTTTGTCGGTGAGCGCAATGACGACACAGCGCTCCGCGTGAACGCCACGATCGGGCGCTTCAACCTGGGCGCGATGTTCCGTCCGGGAGGCGGCGCCGACAGGTACCTGATCCCTGTAGAGCTGACGGACGAGGAGACAGCAGTATGAAGCACACACCCACCACCATCCACACCGCCGACGGCTCGTCGGTGACCATCAGCCGGCGCGGACTGGAGTACGACCTTGAAACCCGCAACGCCAAGGGCGAGACGATTGCGACGGTCGTCATGTCCGATTGCGACTTTGACGCGCTGCTGGCGTCGATGAAGGAGGCGGCGTGATGCAGTGCAAGGACATTCCGACCGCAGTGTTCATCGACGCCATCCGACGAGTGCCGAGCGTCCCGGGCTGTGGCTGGCGGAACCGTTGGGACGTGCATGCCGAACTGGAGACGCTTGTCGGCGCCGTGCCCGACAACCTTTTCATGGCGAAGTTCCGGAAGCTGCACGCGTCCGGACAGGTCGGGGGCTGTCCCTGCGGCTGCCGGGGTGACATCCACGTTTCGTCGGAGTGCGCAACAGGCTGCTGTGCACGGCGGGAGGCAGCGTGAGCGCGCTGGAGCACATCACCGCCTACGCCCTGGCCCACTACGACGATGCCGACCCGGAGGTGCCCTGATGGGAACCCACATCGGTCGTTCCTGGGACGGCCCTGGAGACCTCGAAGCCATGTGCCCGTGTCCGAAGGCACCCTGCGGGCTCGTCGACCGCGACAACGTGGCCGACTCCTGCGAGCAGCACCCGCCGACGCGCTGCAAGACGATTCGGACGAGTCACCCCGCCGACGAATGCTCCGGTGTAGGTCTCGACGTCGTCCTTGTAATGAGGCGGACCTTCGAGGCCCGGGAGCATGTTGTCCGCGAGGCGGTGTCGGAGGAGGAAGGCTACTTCTCTGTCGGCCTACTGGACGCCCTGGACGGTTATCGCGCTGCCGTGGAGCACGAGGCCGCAGAGCGGATCCGTGCGGAGTTCCACGAAGCCTTTGAGGCGTCGCAAGAGGTGCTGAGCGGTACCGACGCCATGCTTGCGGCCGACCTCATCGACCCGGAGGTG
>NZ_JBHJWQ010000051.1:0-32075 GCF_042266885.1 Streptomyces sp. NPDC056061
GGAAACACCCGCGTCAGCAACCCCACAGACACCAAATCCGACAACCGGACATCAGAAGACGGCTTCACCCAACCAGAACGCGGCATCCCCCCACAGTATCCCAGAGCCACTTAACTGAACGGTATTGCGGCTAACCCCCGTGGGCGCAGACTGGTGGCCACACAACTCAGCGGGGCGCGGTGCGGCAGAACGGAGCGGGGCGGATGCGGGTGCTGATCGTCGAGGACGAGGCCGATCTGGCCGCGATGCTGGCCGAGGGCCTGCGCGACGAGGGCATGGGCTGCGATGTCGCGCACGACGGCGCCCGCGCGCTGGAGCTGACGGCCGCGACCGACTACGACGTCCTGATCCTGGACCGGGACCTGCCCAAACAGAGCGGTGACGCGGTCTGCCGGGCGTTGAACACGGTCGGCTACCCGGCCCGCATCCTCATGCTGACCGCCGCCGGCACCCTCTCCGACCTGGTCGACGGGCTCGGCCAGGGCGCCGACGACTACCTGGCCAAGCCTTTCTCGTACCTGGAGTTGATGGCCCGGCTGCGCGCGCTGGGGCGCCGGTCCCCGGGCGGCAGCTCCAGCACGGTGCTGAGCAGACACGGGGTGAGCCTGGACACCGTACGCAGAGTCGCCGAACGAGACGGTCGGCCCCTGAAGCTCACGCCCCGGGAGCTCGGCGTCCTGGAACTGCTGCTCGCCGCGGACGGCGCCCCGGTCGCCACCGGGCAGTTGCGGGAAGCGCTGTGGGACACTGCACTGGATCCGGCGACCACCGCGGTCCGGGTCACCATGCACGCGCTGCGCCGCAAGATCGGCGAACCCGCGCTGATCGTCCACGACCCCGGCTACGGGTACCGGCTGTGAACCGCGCGCGCCTCCTCCCCTTGTCGCCGCACCGGCTGCCGCTGCGCGGCCGGCTGACCCTGGTGACGACGGCCGTCTTCGCGGTCCTCGGCTGCGGGCTGCTCCTGCTGAACTGGCTGAGTTCTCGACAGCTCCTTGAGGCATACCGCGATCTCGTCGTGCCGGCCGCCGTCACGACCGACAGCGCCACGACCGGGAACGGCCCGCCGACGCAGGGCTCCACTGCCGCACAGGCCGAGGACACCGAGCCGTCCGAGGCGCCAGGATCGACCGACGCCGCAACGGTCGAAGCCGCGCAGGCCTTCGGCGACTTCCAGGAAAGCGTCCTCGGCGGCCTCCTGCTGCGGTCCCTGCTGATGCTCGTCGTCTTCACCGCGCTCGCAGCCGTGTTCGCCTGGTGGACCGGCCGCCGCTCTCTGCGCCGGCTCAGCCAGGTCACCGCGGCGGCCCGGCGCATCAGCACCGGCAACACGCTGGACGAACGGCTCGGCCTGACCGGCCCGCACGACGAGGTCCGCGAACTCGGCGACACCTTCGACGCGATGCTCGACCGCTTGGACCACAGCTTCACCGCGCAGCGCCGCTTCACCGCGCACGCCTCGCACGAACTGCGCACCCCGCTCACCCTCCAGCGCACCGCGCTGGAGATCCCGCTGGCACAGGGCCGGGTTCCCGCCGACCTGAAGCCCGCTGTGCAGCGCGCCCTGGACGCCAACGCCCGTACCGAACGGCTGATCGCGGCGCTGCTGACGCTCGCGCGCGGTGAGTCCGAAGCGCCGGCCCCGCAACCGGCCGACCTCGCGGACGCCGCCCGGGACGCCATGGCGGACCTGGCCGACGAAGCCCGTGCGGCCGGTATCCGGATCGCCCGCACACCGGAGCCCGCGCCGGTCGCGGGCGACCCGGCGCTGCTCCGGCAGATCGCGCTGAACCTGCTGGCCAACGCGGTACGGCACAACCACCGCGACGGCATGGCATCGGTGGCCACCGGTGCCACGGACGCCGCGGCCTACATCGAGGTCGCCAACACCGGCCCCGTGCTGACACCGGACGAGATCCCGGCCCTGTTCGAGGCGTTCCACCGTGGCCAGGAACACCGCGGCAACGGTTCCGGACTCGGACTCGCGGTGGTCCGGACGATCACCGCCACGCACCGCGGCAGGGTGACCGCCGTCCCCAGGACCGGAGGCGGCCTCACCGTGCGCGGCGAACTTCCGCGTCGCAGCTGTGAGTTCGACGGGTAGCCGGGAGATCCAGCCCTCGCCCACACCCGCCCCACGCTCGGACGTGATGGCGGCGAGTCAGGTCTTTCCGTACCAGCCGCCGAGGACGGAGTTGAGGAATCGGCGGATTGCAACTGCTGACTCCTTCGGTCTCCGTAGATGAGGCCAGCGGTCGGCGTTCAGTTCGATCGGGGTGGTGCCGGGACGTCGGGACGCCATCTCGCGGGCCTGCGCGGTGGGCAGCACGGTGCTGGCCGTGCCGTGCAGGAGCAGTGCGTCGACCCCGACGACGCCAAGGGCGCCTCCGGCAGCGACACCCCTTCGGCCAGAACCTCCTCAACGCTCCCCGCAGCCTCCGGCGGGAACGTCACGGGCGGGAAGACCACTGGCGGGTCGGGTGTGACGCGGGCGGCTCCGGCGGTTCCGGTGGGACGTCCGGCGCGCCCTCACCGAAACCTCCCGCGCTCAGCGGCTACTTCCGGCTCAGGACCGTCGGCGACGGCGAGTGCCCGGCCGCGGGCGCCTTCGGCGGCATCGTGTTCGCCACCTGTGCGGACAGCCCGGTGACCAACTGGACCGCAAAGGCCGGCTCGGGCGGTTCCTACATGCTGTACAACGAGTCCACCAACCAGTGCCTGACAGTCAACAAGGGACTGCTGCAGGGTTGGGTGACAGCGGGGTTTGTGCAGCCAGAGCTGCGGGTGGGGTCGTGGTGGTCTCGTACTCGACGGGGGTCAATCGGGCCAGGCGTCTCTGGCGCCGGCGGCGATGGCAGGTGCGCTCGATCCAGGTGACGATCGCGATCCGCAGTTCCTGGCGAGTGCCCCAGGTGCGGCGGACGCGCACATATACAGCTTGCCCTCGCCGGTGGCATGCCCGGTGATGTCGGTCAGCCACAGCCGGTTCGGACCGTCAGCGGTGAAGTCGCGCCTTACCCGGTCGTCGTGGACCGGAGGGCCGACCTTGGCGTTCTTGCCCCGGCCTCTGCGCTTGCCGAACGCGCTCCACCAGCGGTTGTCCCGGAAGATCCGCCACGCGGTCCGCTCGGCCGTCGGCTCACCGGCCGCATGGGCCTCGTCGAGGAGGAACCGGCGGCCGAACTCGGGATCGTCGCGGTGAGCGTCGAACAGGGCGTTGGCCCGGTAGGCCTCGGCGAGTTCGGCCTCGGTGACCGGAGAAGCCAGCCACCGGCAGTAGGGCTGGCGGGCCGGCTTGAGCACCCGGCACGTCACCGCCACCGGCACCCTGTGAGGGGCAGCGGCGGCGGCCGGCTCGCGGACGAGCGGGTACATCATTTTGACGGCAGGTTCGCCCGCGACAGATACGCCGCAGCCCTCCGCAGAACCTCGTTCTCCTGCTCCAGCAGCCGGATCCGCTTGCGGGCCTCGCGCAGCTCGGCCGACTCACCCGACGCCGTTGCGGGCCTGGAACCCTCGTCGGTTTCGGCACGGCGCAGCCACTTCGACAGCGTGATCGGGTGGACGCCGAAGCCGGCGGCGATCTGTTCCAGCGTGACGCCGGGCTCGCGGTTGCACGCGACCCGCACGACGTCCTCGCGGAACTCCTTCGGATACGGCTTGGGCACTGCAACATCCTTCCAGGCCGCCTCTCAGCAAGCCAGGTCAGGTGTCACCCAACCCTGCAGCAGCCCCGCCCATCAGGTGGTGCTGAGCTTGGGCGTGTGCCTCCTGAGCATTGAGTGTTCCTACATCGAGGCTCAGAACATGCCATGGGGTCTGCGCTAGGAGACGACAAGTCAGGTCAGCCTCGAAGCGGAGATGAGCGGCAGCCGACGAGAGGTCATGAACAGCCCGAGTACCAGGAGAGCCAGCGAGCTTCCGCACGTACCAGTCTTCCCAGGCATCGCCTTCTCGCTCGACTGCGCGCCGCAGCGCCGTCTCCGGATTGTCGTGGACGTACACGACGGTGACCTGGGCCGGCTCCACAGCCCGGGCCAGCTCTTCCATGACGTGGACGAGAGTCCCCTCGTCGTGGCCCCATGCCACAAGGGACGGAATGAAGGGCAGAAGGGCATCCGTCACCAGGTAGTCTTTGCCCGCTGCGAGTGACTCCGCGACGTAGGCGCGAGTGCACTCAACTAAGGTCGCAGGCTGGACGGTGGAAGCCCCACCAGCGAACTCTTCAGCCACGGGCCGGAAGGCCGGCCGTGTGAGAACGTCGGCCTCCTCGAAGTGGTCGACCGATGCACCGGCGCTGGTAAGCCACTGGGCCACCGCACGGCACAGGGTGGACTTGCCGACGCCAGGGCTACTCCCGATGACGGAGATGAGATGCATAGTCATGGCGGCAGTCTCGCACCCGTGCCAAAGAAGATCTCCCTGTGGACAGAGACCGGCAGTGGGCTCGATTCGGCAACAAATTCGAACACCTGCTCTAGTGAATGAGTGACATCCTTCCCGTTCCCCGACGACCTTGTCGACATCAAGCGCCGGCAGCTCAGCACCTACCACCGGCTCACCCAACCCGCCCCGGACACGGCACGGCTGCGGCGGGAGCTGATCCGGCTCATCCGCCTGATCGACTCCCACCCGTACTGGCAAGGCGGCTGGTCCACGGCGGGCCGGATGGAGCTCCACCACGCGGCCACGGCGGCCCGGGCCACCAACCGTGAGCCCGACGCCCGTGCGGTGTCCGGGGTGCGGTTGCGGTGAGTGAGCTGGAGGCCCGGCTGGAGAGCTGGCGTGCCGGGCGGTCCTGGCCGGCGCGTGCGCACCGGTCCGGACAGGTGGTGCGCTGGTGCGCCGCACCGAGGGCGCGAGTGGCGCGCCGGATGCCGGAGGGTCCCGCACTCCCCCTCGGCCGGTGCTCTCCGGAGTCGAGCCCACTCCCACCCGATGGACGCCGTGGTGGACTCCACTCCCACCCGGTTGATCGTCACAGTGGGCTCCACTCTCCGAGTGGAACGCACTCCCACCCGGACGCCACCGGTTCGCGCATCGGATGCACGGTGGAGTCCACCGTGCCCACTCACCTCTGGCGGCGTCGGTGCGTACGGGCGGGCCGCCACGGGTTCGGCCGGCCGCTGGGGTACTGCCGTGAGCGTGCGCGGTGCCGGGGCGGTGGCGGCTTTTCGGGGACGGGTACAGCGCCGCGCGCAGCCGGGCCGCGTCGGCGAGCTCCGCCAGGCTCTCCAGCTGCTCGGGCGTCAGGTGCGGCAGGGTCGGGGCAACCATGGGGCCTCCGTACTCAAGGGGTCGGTCCCTGCACCCCTCGTCTCTCTCACGGGGCCAGGGGCGGGCGGCCGGTCTCATCCCGGCATCTGGCGCGGTGACTTCGTCCTCCGTCCCGCCGGACGGTCCGCGGCGCGTCACGACTGGAGGCCCTGGCCTTGGCCGGGGCCGGGCTACTGGCGCTGCTGCTCGTGCTCCTGGCGGCGCCGGTCGACCAAACTGGCCGGGTCGGCGGCCGGGTCCTCCCGGTCCTCGATGGCGCGGCGGCGGGCGTTGGCCGCGTGGGTGAGGGCGGCGAGCCGTTCCAGGTTCTCCGGTGTGCGGATCCACGTAGCCGGGTCGGTCGTACGGCCCTCCAGGTACTCCTGCGGCATCGCGGCCTGTTGGTGGGCTTGGATGGCGACGGCTCGCTGCGCCGGGGTGAGGGAGGCGTCCTGGCCGGGGTGGTCGACGGCGTGCGGCATGTCCGACGTGGTCGCGGCCGGGGCGTCGTCCCGTGCGGCGTGCGCGGAACGGGTGGTGCGGATCGCGTTCTGCAGGGCGAGGCTGGCGACCCGGGCCCGCTCGTACCGGCTCGACTCCTGCGGCGTCTTGCCGTCGGTGCTGGCGATCCACCACCGGTGTGGCCAGGTGAAGTCCGCGGTGTAGGTGAGCTGGTCGGGGGCCGGGGCCCGGCGGCCCTTCCGAGGCACGGTGAGCCGGCGGGAGTGGCGGGACAGAGCCTCGTCGGTGATGTAGTCGTCCAGGCCGGGCACGAAAGCGCGGCCGCGCAGGGTCTCCAGCAGATGGCGGCGAGCTTCGGCCAGGACGTGGCGGGCGAAGGCGCGGCGGATGGTGTAGACGGTCGCGGCGACGTCGACGGTGGCGAGCGCGGTGTCCACCACCGGGCCGACCCGGGCCCGGATCGCCGCCCCGGCCGCGCGGCACCGCTCCAGCGGCCCGTCGGCCATCTGCTTGCCGAAGCGCAGGGAGCGACTGTCCGCGTTGGACATGCGGGGCGTCTCCCTCCCTCGTGGCTGCCGCCGTCCCGGCGGAGCTCCCTCCGGCGCCGGCTGACGCGGCCACGGGTTCGAGGAAGGCCCGGGGCAAGGCTGAGGCACCGTTCCAGCGGGGCCTGGCAGCCCTGATGCAGTGGGTGGAGAAGGGGGTGGCAGTGGTCCGTCCCGCGCAGCACGGTCGTGGAGATCACGGTCGACGGCGAGGCCGAGCCGGTGGCCGTGAAGCTGGGTGTTCGGATCTCGAACACCAAGTCGGGGCGCGACAAGCTCACCACCGAACAGCGCACCGCCCTCGCCAAGCTCGGCATGAACTGGGCATGACGGTCCGGCGCTGAGCCGGAGTATGTGAGACTCCATGCTGCGATGGTCCCGGGGTCTTGCTCTGTCGGCAGGTTCAGGCTTTGAGTGATCAAGCTGTGGGCGAGCGAAGTCGTCAGCTGCGTTGTCACAAAGGCAGCCGAAGCCGCGAAAGGTCAGGCCCTTCAAACGGACGACATCGGCGCGTGAAAGGCTGAGCCGCATGACCAGTGAAGCCGATGAACAACGTCGAGACCTGTTCCTCCGAGACGGCCTGGAGGCAGCAGACGTGGTTCGTGTTCACCGTGAGGCGCTTCGTGTCCTGCGAGACAGCATCGAGACGGCTCACGTCGATGCCTACAGCGATATTGCCTGGCCACGGGAAGTGGCGCCCGCGTACGAGCAGGTGTTGTCGATGGCCGCCAACGAGGTGGCCGAGGGCGTCCGGTCTGCGAAAGGTGATCCTGGTATGGGGATTGACGTCGATGTCCGCGACGACATGCAGTTCGACGTGCTTCTGGCCTTGGCTCCCTACACGATTCATGCCGAGGCGTGGCAACAGGGTCGAGAGATCTTCAGCGCCAGCGACACGGGCACAGCCCTGTGGATCGCTGTCACATCGGAGCAAGAGGTTCGGCTCATGTCACGGCTCGATGCGCTGGGTGTCTCGCAAACGGCGTTCACGAATCAACCTCGCAGGCGGCGAAGTCTGTTCGCCCGGTGGTCACGGGACCAGATCGCGTAGCCACAAGATGAGCGAACTCGGCTGCAGTCCCGCCCGTGTTGTCAGGTTGTTGGGTGTGTGGGTGTCTGTTGGTGCGTCGAGGTGTGGTGGGGCCGGGTGCCGGCCTGGGCTCGGGCCGCGGTGGGTCGGCCGGTGACGCCGGTGATCTGCTCCCGGGTGGTGAAGCGGGTGGTCATTTCGGCTCGGTGTTCGGATGCGGTCATCAGGCCCTGGGGTTGTCCCGGCTGGTCGGCCGGTTCGAGGGGAAGGCGGAGTTCGGCGACGGCTCCGCCGTCGGGGGCGTTGGAGAAGCGGAGAGTGACGCCGAGGACGTCGGCCTGACCGGCGGCGATCGTCAGGCCCAGGCCGTGTCCGGTCCTCTTTCCGCTTTCCGATCCGCCTGACTGGCTCCGGAACCGCTGGGGCCCCTGGTCGAGGAGGTAGGCGGGGTAGCCGTCGCCGTGGTCCCGCACGGTCACGACATGGGTGTCAACGGTCACCACGACAGGCGGACAGCCGTGCTTGTGGGCGTTGGCGACGAGGTTTCCCAGCACGCGCTCCAGCCTGCGCCGGTCGGTCTCCACACGGGCGTCCCGTACGACGCGGATCTCGGTTTCCGTACCGGTGGCCCGCACCGCTCGCTCGGTCAGCGGGCCCAGTGCGTGGACGTCCAGGTCGGCCCGCTCCGCCTGTGCGTCCAGCCGGGAGATCTCCAGGAGGTCCTCGGTCAGCCGGCGCAGGGCCCCCACGCGGTCGCGCACCATCTCGGTCGGGCGGCCGGGCGGCAGCAGCTCGGCCGCGGCGTGGAGTCCGGCGAGCGGGGTGCGCAGCTCGTGGGAGACATCGGCGGTGAAGCGCTGTTCGCTGTGGAGCTTGGCCTGCAAGGTGGCCGCCATCGCATCGAGCGCGGCCGCAACGACGGTGGCCTCGTCCTGGGCGCGGCCCGGCTGCTGGGCACGCGGATCGTTCACGCGGGCGTCGAGATCACCGGTGCTGATGCTCCGGGCCACATGGGCGATCCGGTGCAGTCGGCGGGTGACACGGGAGACCGAGATCAGCCCGGCCCCGAGGGTGAGGCCGATCGCGGCGCCGGAGGAGGCGATGATGGCCCGGTCCAGGCCGCGGACGGCGGCTGCCTGATCGCTGAAGTCGAGACGCAGGGACAGCACCTTGCCCCCGGAGACGGGAGCGGTGGCCCACATGGTCGGGCGGCCCTGGTGGTCAGCGAGCTGGGTTCCGCGCTCGTGCCGCGTCACGGCCATCGCGCGGAGGGGCGCGGGGAGGTCCGTGGGGTCCACCGCGGCGTTGCGGCCGAGGGGTTCCCCGGCGACGTACGCGGCCACGGTGCGATCCAGTTCCGCCAAAGCCGATTCGCGTGCATGAGCCTGGGCCTGCCGTACGGCCAAGATGTGCACCAGGCTGCCGAGAAGCGTGGCGAGCAGGCAGCACATGACGCCGATGAAGGCGGCGGACTTCCAACGGAGCGTCGCCGTCCGGGCAGGCAGCAGCCGTGACCGGGTGGTGCTCACGAGATGCGCTCCGGGGCGGCGGAGGCAGGGGACTGCCTGTCGTACTCAGTGGCCTGGACGTCCATGATCTGGCTCGGTGCGTCCCACGCGTAGACGGTGCGGATCTCGTATCCGGGCGTCGTCGAGGGTTCCCGCATGATCAGCTTGCCACCGGTCACGTCCACCGACTTCGGAGTCCCGGCAACGTTCAGGATCCGGTTCACCAAGCCGCCCTTGAGCCGGTAGACCCAGATGGCCAGTATGTGGTCTCCGCCTTCGATACCGACGATCAGGTCGTCCTTCCCGTCGCCGGTCAAGTCGTAGTACTCCGGGGTCCGCACTGGGCAGGACTCCGGCCGCGTCGCACAGGCCCGGATCCTGTTCTCGGTGCCCCTGTTGAAGGCCGGCGCGTGGCGGCGGTCATCCGCATCGAGCTGCGCCTGGACGACGGAGAGCACTGGCACCTTGCGGATGTCCCCGGACGGCACCCGAGGCAGCGCGGGAAGGGGCATGGGTGTGGCGTCCACTCCCGGGTCCGAAGTGGGCGGTGGCGCGGGTGGTCGGTCGGGCCACAGCCGTGCCGGACCAGAGACAGGAGAGGAGTGGCCCGCGCTTCTGGGCGCGCCAGCATCCCCGCACCCGCTCGTCAGAGCTGCCAGGCTCGATATCACGGTCGCCAGGGCCGTCGCTCGTATCGCGCAGGGCGAACGCAGGCTGCGGACGACAGACACGACACTACTTCCAGAAAACGCAGGACTGGGACATACGGGGCCACATATGCTCTCCGCACCACGCTGCGGCAGCCGGACAGCCTGCCACTCTAATCCATCCGCCGCCGAATCGGCTCTTGGCCCCCCAAAGGCCCGGCCTCAAGACCTATGCGGTGAGGCGGAGGAGGCGTTTGTAGCAACACAGGGCGGCGGCGAGGCCGAGAAAGGCCAGGCAGCCGCGGGGGTCGCGTTCGTAGCGTGGGCTGATCGCGCGACTCGTCCCCGGCCCGTAGACATGAAGGGCGGCCGTGCCCGTCGACAGGACCGGGCCGGCTGCCCCCTTGCCGGACACCGCATGACGGCGCCGGCACCCTGTACGGCCGGGGCCAGCCCCGTGCTACAGGGCATCGAGCTGGTCCAGTGCCCGGTACAGCGCTCTGACGAGCTGGGCCCGCTGCTGCGCGTGCGCGAGGGTGGTCTGGGACTTCGCCGACAGGCGGGGTACGGCTTCCCGGAGAACCTGCTCGGTCAGCGGCCGCAGTTCGCTGCCCGGGGGCAGGGCTTCGAAGCAGTGTCTGAGTTCGGCGGCGACGACGCGGGTGTGCCCGGTGAGCAGCAGGGCGATCTGCGCACAGTCGCGGGCCCGCAGTCCCTCCGGGTCTTCCAGCGCCAGTACCGCGTCGACGAGTGCGGTGATCGGGGCCCGGTCGAGCGGCAGGTGCTCGGTGAGGAGTGCTTCAGGGTCGTAGAGCACTGTGTGGGTCATGGGCGGGATCCCTGCGGTTCGGGGAGGACTGCCTGGTCGGTGGGGTCGGTGGCGATGACGAACAGTCCGCGTCGCGACAGCCAGGACTGTTCCACGGTCCAGTCGTTCCAGTGGTAGGCGATGTGTGCGAGGGCCGGGACGACGATCCCGTTGATGCGGCCGGCGCAGGCGGTGTCGCGGATCCGGGTCCAGCCCGTCCGCAGGCCGGTTTCCTGGTCGAGCGGCCCGGCGTCCGTCACCGCGCACCCAGCCGGAACGACCCACCCGCGGGATTCCGCGTGCGAGGCCAACGGGGCCGGCACCAGGTCCTCCGCCCCCGGGACCGGGACCACGGCGTACAACGCGACCGCGGTGACCGCAGCACCAGACATCCCGGGCACCGACGAGGGCCGCAGGGCCGCGCCTCTCCGGCGGACCCTCACCGGTAACGGCCAGCCCATGGGGCTGCGGTCGGATGAGTTCGGCACGGGTTGCCTCCCCGGGGGCGGAATTGTCGGCGTACTCCCAGATAACCGCCACACGTTCGAGTGGGCTCAGGACGGATCCCGGGCAGATACCGGGAGAGGACCGGACAGTTTTACCGACGCGGAAGCGGTGGCAGGACTACGGTCCCTGCCACGACCGGTACCTGGCAGGGGATCTGATGGGCAGACAGCGCAACACCCGGCTCGAAGTGGCGATGGCGGAATACGGCTTCACGCACCAGAGCCTGGCCGACGAGATCAACCAGGCCACGGCGCGGATCTTCGGCGAGAACCACCCCCGCAAGTGCACCGACCGCCACGTCCGGCGCTGGATCAGCGGAGAGGTCCGATGGCCCTGGACCCGCTACCTCCACGGCCTGGAACAGCTCTTCGACCGCCCAGCACAGGCGCTCGGGTTCATCCCGAGAGGCAGGAACAGCGCGAACCTGCCCGCTCCGCCACAGTCTCCCGCACCGACGAAGGAGGTGCCCGTGCGCCGCCGCCGCTTCATCACGGCATCCGCCGCCACCACCCAGGCCCTCACCCTCCTCGAACCCCGCCTCCGACGCAGCCGCGCCTACTACACCGTCCAGCTCGCCGAACTCCAACTCGCCCAGGGCAACACCACCACAGCCGCCACAACCGCGGCGTTGATCGACACCACCCACATCAGCAGCCAGAACATCACCGACCGCCTCACCGCACTCCGCCACACCCTCACCAACGCATAGGAGAACCACCCAGCCGTGACCGACATACAACTCCGCCACCACACCACCCACCACACCCCCGGCCTGCGCACCCTCCTCCTGGACATCTACGCCGACGTCTACGCCGAGCCGGCACGAACCGACCCGTTCTGCGCCGTCGACCGCTTCGCCGAAGGCCTCGACAACTGGATGACCCGACCCGGCTGGACCTGCACCATCGGATACGACAACGACCAGCCCGTCGGCTACGCCTACGGAGCACCACTTCCCCCCGGCACCGTCTGGTGGCGCGGCCTCCTCACCGACGTCCCCACCGACATGGTCACCGAGACCGGCACCCGCACCTACGCACTCAGCGAACTCATGGTCCGCACCCCCTGGCGCAAGACCGGCACCGCCCGCCGACTCCACGACGCCCACCTCGCACCACGACCCGAGCAGCGAGCAGCCCTCCTGGTCGACCAGACCCACCCCAAAGTCCACGCACTCTACGCAACATGGGGCTGGCAAACCCTCGGCGACCTACGCCCCAGACTGCCCGACGCACCGCTCTTCCACGCCATGCTCCTGGAACTCCCACCACACCGACGCTGACCCGACCGGTCTTGGCACGTATACGGCGGGATCTCACCCGATGCGAAATCGCGAGTACGGCACACCGCCCTGCCCGAGAGCGCCGCCTGCGGCGCCCTCGCCGAAGTCGTCCTCCGCGAAGCCACCCGGCGCCTGTCCACACCGCTGGAAGGCGCTGCCCGCTGTGCCCGGAACCACGCCCGCATCGTCCGCACCCTCTACAAGAGCTTGGGCCGGCTGGAGGCCGCGCTCGCTCCGGAGAGGGTTGCACCGAGCGGGGGCTGAACCGTTGGCCGGACGGTTGCCTCCAGCACGGGACCGCAGGTGTGTCCGGAGGCGTGCACCCACCAAATCGGGCAGTCCCTGTTCCCGCAGGTCACCCCTGGGGCAAGCCCGTCACCCGCGACCGCGTGGACAGTTGCTTCGTCGGCCGCGGTGATGTCGAGCACGACCAGGCCGGGCTCGCTGAGGTGCTGTTCGTGGATCGGTTCCATGCACCTACCGACGAGTGGCCACGCCCCGGGTTCCTTCAGCACCGGCCTGATCCGCTTTCACGGGTGACACCGCATCACTGATCGCCACCGTAGTCTCACCGGCGGTGCGCCCCGGGCGTCGCACGATCGGGTGGTCTCAGATGCGGAAGTAAACGCAACGGTGTTGCCTTGCTCGGTACAAGCTGATCTCCCAGAGCCCCGTTCGCTGCTCAGACAGGGTTGCCAACGACTCAAGATCCCTAATGCAACGGTGTCGACGAACACGAACCTGAACGATCGTGGACAGACGGAGTGTGTTCGGATGCAGGTCAGTCCGCAGACAGGTCCATGAGCTGCTCTACCTTACGTTGGGCGACCAGGTCGAGGCTCTGGTCGAGGTCGTCACCATAGGTACGCAGGGCCACCTCGAGGTGGGCGGTCATGGCGTCGCTCGCGGCTTTCGGGTCGCGGGCCGTGATCGCGTCGAGGATCTCCCGGTGGTACGGCACGCCCTCGCGGGAGACCGAAGGATCGCCCAGGCTGCGGAGCATGAGCTCGAAGGTGAGCGTGGCGATCGAGCCGAACATGGCCTCGATCACCGGGTTGCGCGACGCCGCCGCGACCGCGGCGTGGAAGGCGACATCGGCTCTGGCTCGGGAGACCAGGTCGCGGGCCTCGTCGAAGCGCAGCAGCATCTCCTCGATGAGGCGCAGGTCCTCGGGGGTGGCGTGCTGGGCGGCGAGTGTGGCGGTCTCGCGCTCAAGCATCATCCGGGCGCTGATCACGTCACGCGAGGTCGGCTTGCGCTGCCGGTAAAGCGCGTCGAGCGGGCGGACCGCGTCGGTGATCCGCACGTCGCGGACGAAGCTGCCCCGCCCCGGGACGACCTCGATGATGCCCTGCTGCTCCAGCCCCCGGAGCACCTCCCTGATCATCGGGCGGCTCACGCCGAACCGCTGGGAGAGCACCCGTTCCGACTCCAGCTTCGATCCGGCCGGGTGTTGTCCGGACAGGAGTTCCAGCTCGAGTCTCCTGGCCACGGCCTCCTTGGTCGGGGGGCGTCTATCGCGTGCGGAGGTGTCTTCGCTAGCTATCATCCCTGCCACGCTACCTTCAAGATCGAGGGGCCGATGCCCTTCGGTAAAATCGATCATTCCTGGTTGAACAACGAACAGCCACCGTCGGCCAGCAGTGTCGTACCGGTGATGTAGTCGGAGTCCGGCGAACACAGGAAGGCCGCTGCCTTGGCTACCTGCTGCGCGGTCTGCGGCGCCCTGAGGGGGATCGCCGTGCTCGCCCGCGCGGCGTAGGCCGGCTCGTTCTCGAACTGCCACTTGGCCAGGCCTGCGGCCACGATCCCGGGCGCGAGAGCGTTGACCAGGATGCCGTGCGGCGCCAACTCCTTGGCCATCGAACGGGCCAGCATCGCCACCCCTGCCTTGGACGCGCTGTAGGCCGCGATCTCCGGCCAGGGGACCGTGCCCACCCAGGACCCGGTCAAGACTATGCGGCCCCCGCCGCCCTGGGCGACCATGCGTCGGGCGGAGGTCTGGGCTGTGTGGAAAGTGCCGGTGAGGTTGATGTCCAGGTGGCGCTCCCACTGCTCGGCGGTGATCTCCAGGAAGGGGGCGGATTCGACGACGCCCGCGTTGGCGATCGCGATATCCAGCCTGCCGAGTCGCTCCAGCGCCGAGTCCAGAGCCGACCGATCTCGTACGTCGGCTCGCACGTAGCTCACCTCGCCGTATGCGGAGGCCGTAGTGATCCATTCCTGTGCCTCGTCCGGGGACTTGACGTCGAGCAGCGTGACATGGGCGCCCCGGCGGGTCAGCTCGGCGGCTATGGCGGCGCCGATGTCGCCGGCACCGCCCGTGACCAGTGCGTTTCTTCCCTCCAGGTCCGACATGGAGACCTCCTCAGGTGTGGTTAGGCCGGTAAGACCAGAACACCATACCTGTGTGAGCTCCACTGTCTCGGCCTGAGCGGCCGTTGCTGATTCGAGATGTGCGAAAGGGTTGACGAATCGCCCTTCGAGGCGGAAATCTCACTTGGCATGACTGGTCTTACCAGTCATGCCAAATCAGGGTTTCGGAAGGGAGAGAGCATGCCACTGTTCGAGGCCGTAGGCGTACGCAAACGCTTCGGCGGGGTCGAGGCCCTCCGCGGCGTCGACTTCAGCGTCGAACCCGGCGAGGTGGTCGGCCTCATGGGCGACAACGGCGCCGGCAAGTCGACGCTGATGAAGGTGATCTGCGGTGCGTACCGGCCCGACGAAGGAGAGATCCGGATGGCCGGCCGCCCGCAAGTCTTCCGCAGCCCTCGTGATGCGGCGGCCTGCGGCATCGCGGTCGTCTACCAGAATCTCGGCCTGGTCGACCAGCGGAGCGTCGCTGCCAACGTGTTCCTCGGACAGGAGCCGCGCAGGTTCGGCCTGGTCGACACCCGCAGGATGCGGGCCGAAGCGCGAGAAGTGCTCACCACCCTGCGCATCCGCATTCCGTCCGTACGGATGCCTGTGGCCGGGCTGTCCGGAGGGCAGCGCCAGTGCATCGCCATCGCCCGCGCCGTGCACCAGGGCGGTGAGCTCGTACTGCTGGACGAGCCGACCGCGGCGCTCGGACCCGAGCAGCAGCAGAACGTGCTCTCGCTGATCCGTGACCTGCGGGAACAGGGCAAGGCCGTCGTCGTCGTCTCGCACAACGTCGACCACGTCCTGGAGGTCGCCGACCGGGTCGTGGTGATGCGCGGCGGTTTGGTGTCGGGCATGCGCGATGTCGCGGCCACCACGGCGGCCGAGGTCGTCGGACTCATCCTCGGCAACGCGCCGGCGGCTGCGCACGACGGTGCCCCTCACACCTCCGGAGAACTCGCATGACCATCCAACAGCAGATCGCGATCGCCTACCGGGTGGACGACTCCGGTGGAAGCCTGGCAAGCAGGCTGCTCGGCGCCAGGGAGTTCGGCGTGCTGGCCGCGACCGTGGTGATCTTTCTGGTCTGCGCCGTGGGAGCCGACGGCTTCCTCGCCGCCGACAACCTGCTGTCCGTTGCCCAGCAGATCGCCATCCTCGGCATCGTCGCCACCGGCATGACCTTCCTGATCGTCGTCGGCGAGATCGACCTGTCAGTGGGATCGCTGCACGGACTCCTCGCGGTCGAGCTGGCCTGGCTGGTGACGAAGGTGGGCGTGCCCGTCGGGACCGCGGCCCCGTTGGCCATCCTCACCGGTGTGGTGATCGGTGGGATCAACGGCCTGATCACCACCCGGTTCAAGATTCCCTCGTTCGTGGTCACGCTGGCCGCGTTGGCGGCACTGCGCGGCGCCGCACTGCTGCTGTCCGACGGCGTGCCGATCCGTGGCTCGCGCAACGAGGCGTTCACCCATCTGTTCGCGGGCAGCCCGCTGCCCAACCTCGCCGCGCAGACGCTGTGGATGGCCGCCGTGGTCGCCGTCGGAGCCTTCGTCATGGCCAGGACCAAGTTCGGCTACGACGTCTACAGCGTGGGCGGCAACCCGTCCGCCGCAGCCGGGGCGGGCATCGCCAGTGACCGGGTCAAGGTCATGTGCTTCGCCCTCACCGGAGGGCTGACCGGCCTGGCCTCGGTCATCCTGGTCGGCTGGCTCGGCAGCGCCAACCCCCTCACCGGCAACGGCTTCGAGCTCAGCGTCATCGCCGCAGTCGTCGTGGGCGGCGCCGGTCTGGCCGGCGGTACGGGCAGCGTCCTCGGCACCTTCCTCGGCGCGGTGATCACCGGTGTGATCACCAACGCACTCGTCCTCTTCGGCGTGGACGGCAACTGGCAGCAGGTCGCCACCGGCCTGCTGATCCTGGGGGCAGTCATGCTCAACCAGCTCGTCGCCAAGCGTTCGGCACACGGCCTGAACGCCTGACCCCCATCCGAACAGGAGAGAACATGGCAACGAACAGCGCGATGTCGCGCAGGAACCTGCTGCTCAGCGGCTCCCTGGCCTCCGCCGGCGTCCTTCTCGCCGCGTGCAGCAGCGAGAAGGAACCGTCCGCCGCCACCTCGTCCAGAGGCCGCGCCGCCGACGGCCCGCAGAAGGGCAAGAAGGTGATCTTCGTCGTACACGACAAGAACCCCTTCTTCGCTCCGGTGCAGCGCGGCTTCGAGGACTTCGGCGCGACCATGGGATGGGAGACCCAGTTCATCGGCCCGCCCGCGCCGGACACTCAGAAGACCGTCGAGCTCCAAGCCAGCGCGCTGAGCGCCAAGCCCGATGGTGTGATCTTCACCCGGATCGACGAGACCTCCTTCGACGCCAACATCAAGCGAGCGACCTCCTCCGGGGTGAAGGTCATCCTGTCCAACGTGGCCAGCGACGGCTACGAGAAGCTCGGCGTCGGCTTCGTCGGCCAGAACTTCGTCAACGCGGGTGACGCGTGCGGCCGCGAGATCGCCAGGTGCGCCAGGAAGCGCACCGGCAAGTCCGAAGGCGTCATCGTGTGTGGCAACTTCGCGCCCGGCAGCACCGCCCTCGAACAGCGCATCCGGGGGATCAAGCAGGGGATCGAGGCGTACAACAAGGAGAACGGCACCTCCTTCACCACCGAGGTCCTCATCACCAGCACCGACGAGTCCAAGGCCGTCGCCGCCATCGACGCCAAGTACGCCTCGAAGAAGGACAAGATCGTCGGCTGGGCGATGGCGGCCTTCGACCACCAGTACGTGGCCACCTGGGCGAAGAGCAAGAACCTCGTCGGCAAGTTCGCGGTCGGAGGCTTCGACCTGATCCAGCCGGTCCTGGACGGGGTCAAGGACAAGTCGATCGATTTCTCCCTGGGGCAGAACCCGTACGCGCAGGGCTGGATCGCCGCGGCCCTGCTCGCCGAGGAGTTCGACCCCGGCTACCCGGCCAGGACGTACGACACCGGCGCGGAGGTCGTCAACGCCGCCAATGTCGACGCGGTCGCCGCGCGTGAGGCCCGTTTCGCCTGACCCGTACGCCCACGCGTCCCGTGTCCCCCGCAGTTCAGCGACTTTTGGAAGATCTGGATGAAGATCACTGCTCTTGAGACAATCCGTCCGGCCATTCAGCCCAACCTGCTGTTCGTCCGTCTGCACACCGATTCCGGACTGGTCGGCCTGGGCGAGGCGTTCTTCGGCGCCCGTACGGTGGAGGCCTACCTGCATGAGAGCGTCGCTCCGGTCCTGGTCGGGATGATTGATCCCACGCCGGAGCGGGCCGCGCGAGCGCTGGCCACCTACGTCGGATTCCAGGGATCGGGGGCCGAGACGCGCGGCAACGGTGCGATCGACATCGCTCTGTGGGATCTGCTGGGGCACGCCTCGGGGCTGCCGCTGGTCGACCTGCTCGGCGGAGCCGTACATGACGGGATCGGCATCTACAACACGTGCGCCGGACCCGGTTACGTCGGCACGTCCACCCGGCAGGAGTCCGGCAACTGGGGGGTGAGTACTGCCGAGCGCTACGAGGACCTGCACGCCTTCCTCCACGAGCCCGCGCGGCTGGCCCGCGAGTTGTGGGACGAGGGCATCGGAGGCATGAAGATCTGGCCCTTCGACACCGCCGCCGAGCGGACCGGCGGCACCGACATCTCCCCGGCCGAGCTGGACCGGGCTCTCGCGACGGTCGCCGCGGTCCGCGACGAGGTCGGCCTGGACATGAAGCTGATGATCGAGCTGCACGGCCTGTGGAACAGGCCCGCCGCCGAAAAGATCATCTCGGCACTCGCGCCGTACCGGCCGTACTGGGTGGAGGACCCGCTGCGCTCCGACGCGGCCGACGCGTTCGGCAAACTGGCCAAGGTCGACGGCGTGCCGATCGCCACGGGAGAGACCTGCGTCGGACGGCGCGGCTTCAAGCCGCTGCTCGACTCCGGCGGCGTCGACATCCTGACCCTGGACGTCCAGTGGACCGGCGGGCTGACCGAGGCGCGCAAGGTCGCGTCGCTGGCCGACGCCTACGGCGTGCCCGTCGCCCCGCACGACTGCACCGGCCCGGCCACCCTGGCCAGCTGCGTGCACTTTGCGTGCAGCCAGCCGAACGGGCTCATACAGGAGACGGTCAGGGCGTTCCTGCGTACCTGGTACGACGAGCTGGTCACCGGCCTGCCTGAGATCCAGGACGGGCAGGTGCGGCCGGGCCGGGCTCCCGGGCACGGGGTCACCCTGCGCGACGGGGTCGCCGAGCGGGACGACGTGGAACGGCGGGTGTCCCGGCTGTGAGAGCGGCCCGCTGGCACGCGCGCCGGGACGTGCGCGTGGAGGAGATGCCCGACCCCGTTCCGGCGGCCGGGGAGGTGCTGGTCCGCGTCGAGCTGTGCGGAATCTGCGGCACCGATGTGGAGGAGTACCGGGAGGGACCGCTCGCCATCGATGTGGAGAGGCCCCACCCGCTGACCGGCACCCAGGCGCCGTTGGCGCTCGGACACGAGGTGGTCGGCGTCATCGCCGGGCACGGTCCGGGAACCGACGCGAGCCGACTGCCCGTCGGCACCCGCGTCATCCCCGATGTCGTGCTCGGCTGCGGCACGTGCTGGTGGTGCCGCAGGCACCAGGAGGGGGTTTGCGCGCGGCAGGCGGTACGCGGCCTCAACCTCGACGGAGGGCTGGCCGAGTACATGGTCGCCGACGCGGCCACCTGCGTCCCCGTTCCCGACCACGTCCCGCCGCGGATGGCGGTGCTCGCCGAGCCCGCCGCCGTCGCGGTACGCGCGCTGCGCAAGGCCGGTGACGTGACCGGCGGCACCGCGCTGGTGCTCGGCGCGGGCGCCATCGGACTGCTGCTGACCCGGGTGGCGGTGGCCGCCGGGATCCAGGTCGTGACGAGCGAGACCGCGGATTTCCGCCGAGAGGCGGCTCGCCATGCCGGAGCTGTGGCGGTCCGGCCGGAGGAGACGGACGCCGCGATCGACCGTCTGACCGAGGGCAGGGGTGCGGACGTCGTGTTCGAGTGCACCGGCCTGCCCGCCCTGCTGCCGGAAGCGATCCGGCACTGCCGGGCCCGGGGCACCGTGGTGATCGTCGGGTTCTCCGGCCGGGACGCCGCGGTGCCGCTCGCCGACGTGGTGCTCAAGGAGAAGCACCTGGTCGGTACGGCGGCGCACCTGTGGGACGAGGATGTCACCGCCGGAGTACGGCTGCTCGCGTCCGGGGTGATCGACCCGGCCCTCGTACCGGTGCGCGTGGCGTCGCTGGACGAGGTGCCCGCGCTGCTCGCCGTACCCGATCAGGGTGTCGTGAAGGTCGCGATCGATCCGCGCGGCCAGGAGGAGGTCTGATGGTCAGCGAACTCGACGGCGAACTCGTGCTGCGGAGCAACGCGGACGTGGGGGAGGGGCCGGCCTGGGACGCGGTCCGGCAAAGGCTCGTCTGGGTGGACGTCACCGGATGCGCGGTCCACACGTTCGACCCAGTCGGCGGCGTGGACCAGGTCGTGGACGTGGGCGCGCATGTCGGCGCCGCGGTGCCCGCGGGCGACGACGGCCTGATCCTCGCGGTACGCGACGGGCTGGCGATGCTGTCGCCCGCCGGCGACGTCCGCATGGTCGCCGAGGTGGAGGGCGACCGTCCGGGCAACCGGATGAACGATGCCAAGTGCGACCCGTCCGGGCGGCTCTGGGCGGGCACCATGCCGTACGAGGCCGAGCCCGGCGCCGCCGCCCTCTACCGCTATGACGGCAGGAGCGTCGCTCGCGTCCTGACCGGGGTCACGCTGTCCAACGGTCTGGGATGGAGCCCCGACGGGACCGTGATGTATCACATCGACAGCGGAACCCAGCGGGTCAACGCCTACGACTTCGACTCCGCGACGGGCGAGCCGCGTTCGCATCGCGTGGTCGTGACCATTGACCCCGCCGAGGGAATGCCGGACGGCATGACGGTCGACGACGACGGTTGCCTGTGGGTGGCGCTGTGGGGCGGCGGAACAGTCCGCCGCTACACCCCCAACGGCGTCCTGGACCGGATCGTCCGCCTCCCCGTCACCCAGGTGACCAGCTGCGCTTTCGGCGGCCCCGGCGGTGACGTGCTGTACGTGACCTCCGCCGCCCACCGGCTCACCCCCGGCGAGCTGGCCGCCCAGCCGCTGGCCGGGTCGATCTTCGCAGTCGGACCCGGAACCACCGGCCGCCCCGCCACCCCATTCCAAGGAGCTGACCGATGACACATATCGTGCGCTACGCGAGAGACGGCGAGATCCGGGCGGGGGTGCGGGCGGACGACGGCCTGGTCCGTCCGCTGCCGCTGCCGCTGGCCGAGCTGTTGCGCCTGAGCCTGGCCGACCTGCGTGAACTCGTCGAGCGGGCCCTGACCGAACCCTCGGACGGCCCAGCCGAACCGCTCGCGCCGGTCGAAGGCCGGATGGAGGTGTGGGCTGCCGGCGTCACCTACCGTCGTTCCCGCCAGGCGCGGATGGCCGAGAGCGCCGCCGCCGCGGATGTCTACGAGCGCGTGTACGAAGCGCCACGGCCCGAACTTTTCTTCAAGTCCACCGCCTGGCGGGTAGTCGGCGACGGCGGCACGGTCGCGGTGCGGGCCGACTCCACGGTCGACGTGCCCGAGCCCGAGCTTGCCCTGGTGCTCAACACGCACGGCAAGATCGTCGGGTACACGATCTGCGACGACATGAGCTCACGCACCATCGAGGGCGAGAACCCGCTGTACCTTCCCCAGGCCAAGATCTATCTCGGTGGCTGCGCGGTCGGCCCGGCCATCCGCCCGGTGTGGGAGGTCGCCGACCCCTACGCACTGCCGATCCGCATGAGCATCCGTCGCGACGGCGCCGTCGCCTGGTCCGGTGAGACCGACACCGGGCAGCTGAACAGGCGGCTCGACGACCTGGCCGGACACCTGTTCGCCGCCGACGTCTTCCCGGACGGCGCCGTGCTGGCGACCGGCACCTGCCTGGTGCCGGACCTTCCCTTCACGCTCGTCGCAGGAGACGTCGTGGAGATCGAGATCGGCGAGATCGGAACCCTGACCAACCGCGTGGTCCGCGGCCTTGCGCCCATGCTGGAGTCCCTGGAAGGAACGCTGCGATGAACGCTGCGACGAACCACGCCACCCCGGACATCGTCTCCGTCGACCCGCGCACCGGAGAGACCGTCGAGGTGGTCGGCGCCGAGTCCACGCCGGCCGAGGTGGCGGCGCGCTGCGCGGCCGCCGAGTCGGCCGTATCGGCGCTGGCCGCCCTGGGAGTCGCGGGCCGGGCGGCGCTGCTGCGCGACATGGCCGCCGAGCTGGAGAAGGACGGCGAGACGATCCTCGCGCTCGCCGACCGGGAGAGTGCGCTGGGCTGGCCCCGGCTCACCGGGGAGCTCGCCCGCACCTGTGCCCAACTCAGGTTCCTCGCCGACGTCGTCATCGAAGGAAGCCACCTCGGGGTCGTGATCGACCACCCAGACCCGGCGGCCGTACCGCCGCGCCCGGACCTGCGGCGGATGATGGTCCCGCGCGGCCCGGTCGCCGTTTTCGGCGCCAGCAACTTCCCGCTCGCCTTCAGCGTTCCGGGAGGCGACACCGCCTCCGCGCTGGCAGCCGGCTGCCCCGTCGTGGTGAAGGCGCATCCGGCCCACCCGGCGACCTCGCTGGCGACGTATGGCGCGCTGAGCAGGGCCGCTGCCCGCGCCGGGGTTCCAGACGCGGTGAGCCTGGTGCACGGGCAGGCCTCCGGAGTGGCGCTGGTCACCGACCCGCGCGTCACGGCCGTCGCCTTCACCGGCTCGGTGCGCGGTGGGCGGGCGCTGTTCGACCTGGCCGCCGCCCGCCCGGAACCCATCCCGTTCTTCGGAGAGCTCGGCAGCGTCAACCCACTGGTCGTCACCCCGGCCGCGGCCGCGGAACGCGGAGCATCGATCGCCGAAGGGCTGCTGGGTTCCTTCACACTCGGGATGGGCCAGTTCTGCACCAAACCGGGACTCGCCTTCGTACCGGCCGACGAACACGGGACGGCGCTGCAGGAGGCGCTCGCCGCACGCGCCGCCGACGCACCGGCCGGCACACTCCTCACCAGGAACATCCTGGCGGCGTATGCCGAAGGCGTGCGGGAACTCGCCGCGCAGCCGGGCGTCCAGGTACTGGCCGGAGCCGAGGAGCCGCGCGACCTCGACGGCAGGGCGACGCCCACCGTGCTGAGGGTGCCTGGCGCGATGTTCGGCGAGGTGCTGACCGAGGAGTGCTTCGGCCCGGTGACCGTGCTGGTGGAGTACGCCACGGAGGAGGAGCTCCTCGCCCTTCTCGGCCGTCTCCCCGGCAGTCTCACCGCGACGCTGCTGACGGGAGAAGGGGAGGAGGATCTCCCGCGTCGTGTGATCGATGTCGTCACCCGCCGCACCGGGCGGGTGGTGTGCGACGGTTATCCGACCGGGGTCGCGGTGAGCTGGGCGATGAACCATTCGGGACCGTACCCGGCGGCCACCGACTCCGCGCACACCTCGGTCGGCGCCTCCGCCGTCCAGCGGTTCCTACGCCCAATCGCCTACCAGGACACCCCGCAACGGCTGCTCCCGCCCGAGCTGCGGGACGACAACCCTCTCGGCGTTCCCCGCCGCGTGGACGGAGTCCTCGCCGTGAAGGGAACGGACACCGTCGATCACGACACGGAGTTCGGCCCGGATGGGTTCCAGCAGGCATGATCCGCACAGCAGGCACGGATACCCCGATGATCACTGAGCGTGGAGAACTCCATGTCGCTTGGTTCGTGCCTGTTCTTTTCTCCACGTCAATCCGCGGGCGAACTCGCCGCCGGGGCGGAACTGAAGGCGGTCCAGGAAACTTCTGACGCGAAGCCGGCACCCTCGCCTGGTGACAGGGGGAGTGGACGTCACCGGCCGAAGGCGGACGGAAACCGCTGAGTGGACGCCATCGGGTGGGTGCCGCGTCTATACGGTGGTGCCGCCCGTCGGCCCGGACGCGGCGGCACCCTGTTCGACTCCGGCGGCCTGGAGCTGTGCCAGGACTTCGTCGATGTCCTGGCCTCGAACTGTGCGTCTCCGACCCATCCGCAGTCACCGCACTCCGCTTCTGCCGTCCAGTACACGTCGGCCATCGTTCATTGCTCCTTCCGTATCGGGGGCCGCTCATGCTTTCGGTGGTTCCGGACACCTGGGCATTTCGTGGTCAGGTAACCGGGGCCTGTGCACTGCGCACGGGTGCGGTCCAGGTACGGGCGCGGGGGGTGCCCCTATCTCTTTCGTCAAGTGTCGGGTCGGGGCGTTCGGCCCAAAGGCGCGCTTCGTGGACCACGGCGTGGAGCCGAGGGGAGTGTGGCGGTGTCGCCATCTGCAGGGGGTGTGCGGCACTGGGAAAATCACTTGATCCGCTGGCTTGCGGTTCCCGCATGACGACTACGCTCCGACTGGCAAAGGTCACTGCCGCCAACTTCGATGTCGCGATCGGCCTGAAGGTTCGCCCTGACCAGGAGCACCTGGCCGCGCCGGTCGTGAAGTCCCTCGCCGAGGCGTACGTGCACCCAGGCGTGGCTTGGCCCCGCATCATCTTCGACGGCGACCGACCCGTCGGCTTCCTCATGGCCTTCCTCGACATCGACCTCGCAGGCGACGGCAGAGGCACCGACATCCGCTCGGGCCTGTGGCGGCTTAACATCGCGGCCGGTGAACAGGGCCGCGGCCATGGCCGCTTCGCGGTCGAGTCCGTGGCCGCTGAAATCAGCCGCCGTGGCGGCACCCGCCTGACCACCACCTGGCACCCGGGCGAGGACGGCCCCGAGGGGGTTTTATCTGGGGCTCGGGTTCCGGCCGACGGGGGAGATGAGCGGGGATCAGAAGGTCAGAAGGTTGCTAGGTAGATCCGCCGGACGTTGCGTTCCGCATGCCCGCGCGTGCAGAAGTCCTCCCCCGCAGAGGCTCACCGGCCTTGCGTTCCAGGTCAGGTGGCCGCTGCGGGTCGTGATTCGTAAAAGGTGCCGTCGCGGAGCATGGCGAACAGCACGTCGATGCGGCGTCGGGCGAGGCAGAGGAGAGCTTGGGTGTGGGTTTTGCCCTGGGCGCGTTTGCGGTCGTAGTAGGTACGGGAGGCCGGGGCGGCGAGGGAGGCGAACGCGGCGAGGAAGAAGGCGCGTTTGAGCTGCTTGTTCCCGCGTCGGCCGGTGGGACAGGTCCATTGCGGTCCGCAGTGTGCTTGGCCTCCCCGTACGCCTGGAGTGTGGTGCCGAGCCGGTGCACATTGAGGTTCCCCCGAGATGCGGGGATGGGTGACAGAGGGTCAGATGGGTTTCATGAGAGGAGCCCAGACGATGCCTGCGCCGAGGAAGTACCCGCTGGAGTTGCGTGAGCGGGCGGTGCGGATGTACCGGACCGCCGAGCCGAAGCCCGTGATCCGCCGCATGGCCGAGGAACTCGGGGTGCAGCACGAGGCCCTGCGTAACTGGATCCGCCAGGCCGAGGCCGACGCCGGCGAACGCGACGACATGCTCACCACCGCCGAGCGGGAGGAGCTGGCCGCCTTGCGGAAGGAGAACGCGCAGCTCAAGCGGGCGAACGAGGTTCTGCAGACGGCCTCGGCTTTTTTCGCGGCCCAGCTGTGCGCCACAAGGCGCGATGTAGATCGAGAGGTGGTGAGAGACCACGTCCGTCGGGCCGTCGCAGCGGCCTGATAGAAGCCTGGGGGCAGTCCGATCCGGGGAACGGCGGGGAGGATGGCAAGCGGCCCCGACGACAGCGAGGCGTGCCGGAACTACCAGACGGTGCGGGCTCGTTCGGCAAGGTCAGAAGGTGTAGCGAGAGCGAACCAGTGGCTGACGCTCCGTAACTGCGAAGCCGGGTCCCTGCCGGGCATCCAGTTCGGGGGTGGGCAGGTCCGTTGCCGGCTGAGGGCCGTGGGATGGGGCGGAGGCCCCGTAGGGCGCTGTCACGATGTTGAGTGTGTGCGTGCCTGACGGTGTGTCGGGTGTGGTGGGGCCGGGTTCCAGGCCGCGGCAGGCAGGCAGGCAGGCAGGCAGGCAGGCAGGCCGGCGACGCCGGTGATCTGGTCCCAGATGGCGAAGCGGGTGGTCATCTCGGTGCGGTAGGGGCGGCGGTCATCAGGTGCGGCGGGGTCTGAAGTGGGTGAGATACCGCTGAACGCGGCCAGGAACTGCTGGGCTCCGCCGACGCTGCGGAAGCCTTTCATGGCGCGTTCGCGCTGCCGGGTGGGCTGATGACTGTTCTCGGCCCGATTGTTCAGGCCCTTGTGGGAACGGTGCTCGACGGAGGGCATGACCTCGCGGTGGGCCGCGCCGTAGGAGCGGAGCTTGTCGGTGATGATCACCCGCGGCACCGAGCAGGTATTCCTGAGCAGCTCGCGGAAGAAGCGCCGGGCTGAGGCCTTGTCCCTGCGGCCCTGGACCAGGATGTCGAGCACGTTGCCGTCGGCGTCGACGGCCCGCCATAAGTACTTCAGCTCACCGTTGATCTTCACGAAGACCTCGTCCAGGTGCCATTTGGCCCCGGGACGGGGCCGCCTCCGGCGCAGGGAGTTGGCATAGGCCTGCCCGAACTTCGAGCACCAGCGGCGGACCGTCTCGTGAGAGACGAGCACACCGCGTCCGAGCATCAGCTCCTCGACCTCCCGGAAGCTGAGCGGGAAGCGGAAGTACAGCCACACGCAGCGGGAGATGATCTCTACCGGGTACCGGTGCCCCTTGTACGACGGCGGCGCGGACGACACGAGCGAACCCCTCCCGGCACGATCAACCATCAGATCATCTCAGGCCGGTCAGCCGACGTGACAATGCCCTTCGCCGAGATCCTCGTCCACCGCCAGGGCCAGGAGAAACGCGAGCAGTGGACCCATGACGCGGAGCAGAGCCAGCACCCTGAGCTGCGAGGGTTCGCCTCCGGACTCCGCAAGGATGGGACGCGGTCATGGCCGGCCTCACCCTGCACTGGAACTCCGGCGCTGTCGAAGGCCACGTCAACCGCATCAAGATGCTGAAGCGGCAGATGTTCGGCCGCGCGAAGCACGACCTCCTCAGGAAACGCGTACTCCTCGCCCGTTGAAGATCAACAAGACAGGATCACGGAAGTCGCGACAGAGCCATCTTGCGCTGTCCGCTCTCAGAGGGCACGCGGCAGGACCCACACCCAGGCGATCCTCCGCCTGGCCCGGCAACGCGCGAACGACATCCACGCGATGATCCGAACCGGCACCCTCTACGAACCACGCGTCCTCGACGACATCGGTCTCGCCACCTGATCCACCGCTCCTGCCCCCCCCAGGTCCCACCACGCCCGCGCACCGCCCTGCCGACCACCGGGCTACCTTGCGGCCTGGCGCATCCTTTGAACGCACCCTGCCGACTTCGATCGCACCATGCCGACCCTTCGGCCCGGCCGTCGGAGCAATATGCTGGTTTCGTGTGGCGAGTCCGCCCGGCCCTCGGCCGACCTCACTCGCCGGAGAAGACAACGGGCGAGCACAGGTTTCGCGCTGCCGGTCCGGGGCGGAGAGGTGCTCGGCGACCGGTCGCTCTGCCGTACCGCGGTCTCGTCGAGAGGGGTTGAGCCTCGATGAATCGTCCCTCCGCCACCCCCGGCGATAAGCCCGATGATCTCGGCGGCGTCTTCACCGCTACCGCCACGGTCGATGATCGCGGCATCGTGACGGGGTGGAGCGAGGGTGCTCTGCTCCTGCTCGGTTACCGGTCCGACGAGGTCGTGGGGCGACCTGCGGCGGGGCTGCTGGCGGAGGACGTCAGCGGTGCGGTTCAGCGGTGCGGAGCCGACGGGCCCGGCCGGAACGCAGACAGGTCCGGCTGGAACGGAAGGGTGGCGCTGCGGCACCGCGACGGTGGCCGCGTCGAGGTGGGGCTGCTCGCGCACCGCGGAATGACGGACGGCGGGGCTGTCGAGTGGTTCGTGGTCTGCGCCCCGGCGCGCGAGGCGTGCACCCTCGGGCAGCACGTGCTGTTGGAGCAGGTGTTCGTCCAGTCCCCGTACATTCTGGCGATCTACGACACCGACTTGCGGTCGGTGCGTGCGAACGCGGAGATGGAGCGCGCGGTCGCCATGACAGACGACGAGATGCGCGGGCTGCGCCTGTCGGAGATCGTTCCGCACCCGGACGCGGAGAAGAACGAGAGTGCCATGCGCCGTGTGCTGGAGACCGGCCGACGGGTCTATCTGGAAAACTACCTGCGCGTACCAGGAGAGAGCCGTGAGCACGCCTGGTCGATCTGCGTCGCCCCAGTGGTGGACAGCTCCCATCGGATGAACGGGGTGTGTTTCACCGCGCGTGACATGACCAAGCGGTACTGGGCCCGGCAGCGGCTGCTGTTGATCAATGAGGCCGGCACCCGCATCGGCAGGACCCTGGACGTGGCCCGCACCGCCCAGGAGCTGGCCGACGTGGCCGTTCCCCGGCTCGCGGACTGCGCGACGGTCGACCTGCTCTCGTTCCTCCACGGCGGCGACGAGCCGCGCCCGGGCCCGCTGACCGGCCCTGTCAGCATGCGCCGCACCGCCGTGCAATGCGCCGGGGCTGTCAAAGCCCTGGCACGGAGGGAGTACATGGTCACCTACCCGGATTTCTCACCTCCGGCCCAGTGCCTTTCCACGGGCCGGCCCTCCGCGTACGACACGACCGACCCGCTCATGGCCCGGTGGGCCGCCCATGACCCCGCGTGGGCGGCGATGATGCGCGAACGAGGGGTGCACTCGGTGATGGTCGCGCCGATTCGTGCCCGCGGCATCACGCTCGGTGTGGCATTCTTCAGCCGCCACCAGCACCCGGAGCCCTTCGAGCAGGACGACATACTGCTGGCCGAGGAGATCACGGCGAGGGCGGCCGTCTGTATCGACAACGCGCGCCGCTTCACACGGGAGCGCACGACCTCCGTCACTCTGCAACGCAGCCTGCTGCCGCGCGAGCCCCCCGAGCACGCGGCTGTCGATGTCGCCTTCCGCTACCTGCCTGCCGGGGGCTCGGTCGGAGTGGGCGGAGATTGGTTCGACGTGATCCCGCTCTCCGGCGCCCGGGTGGCCTTGGTCGTCGGAGACGTTGTGGGCCACGGTCTCCATGCGTCCGTGACCATGGGCCGGCTGCGTACCGCGGTGCGGACCCTGGCCGACATCGACCTGCCGCCCGACGAACTGCTCACCCACCTCGACGACCTCGTCGTCCGGCTGAGCGCGGAGGACGACGCCGAAACCGTTGGGGACGTCGGCGCCACCTGCATGTACGCGGTCTACGATCCGGTCTCGCGCCGGTGCACCCTGTCCAGCGCGGGCCACCCCATCCCCGTCGTCGTACCGCCGGGCGGCACAGCGGAACTCCCTGAGATGCCCATCGGCCCGCCACTGGGCCTGGGCAGCCTGCCGTTCGAGACCGCCGAGGTCGAACTGCCCGAAGGCAGCCTCCTCGCCTTCTACACCGACGGCCTCGTCGAGTCCCGCAACCACGACATCGACGAACGGATCGACACCCTGCGTGCAGCCGTCTCCCGGACGGCTCCTTCGCTGGACGAGGTCTGCGACACCGTGCTCGACGCGCTGCTGCCGCCCCAGTCCGACGACGACATCGCCCTGCTCCTCGCCCGTACCCGTGCCCTGGGACCGGGCCAGGTCGCCGGCTGGGACATCCCCGCCGAGCCCTCCGCCGTCGCCTCGGCCCGGCAGCACGCCGCGGACCAGCTGGCCGCCTGGGGACTGGACGAGGCCGTCTTCACCACCGAGCTGGTGGTCAGCGAACTCGTCACCAACGCCATCCGCTACGGACACCCTCCCATCCAGCTGAGGCTGCTGTTCCACGACCACACCCTCATCTGCGAAGTCTCCGACGCCAGCAGCACCGCCCCCCACATGCGCCGCGCCCGGGCCTTCGACGAGAACGGCCGCGGCCTCCTCCTAGTCGCCCAACTCACCGGACACTGGGGTACTCGCCCCACCTTGCACGGCAAGACCATCTGGGCCGAACAGAACGTCCGAGCAATGGCCGCAGGGCCGTCGGTCTGACCGCCGGTTTGTGCCAGCGCTCGCGGAGGCGTTGTCACGTTGGCTGACCGGTCTGGGATTATCTTGTGGTTGATCGTGCCGGGGAGGATTCGCTCGTGTCGTCCGCGCCGCCGTCGTACAAGGGGCACCGGTACCCGGTGGGGGTCATCTCCCACTGCGTGTGGCTGTACTTCCGCTTCCCGCTCAGCTTCCGCGAAGTCGAGGAGCTGATGCTCGAGTGCGACGTGATCGTCTCCCACGAGACCGTCCGGTGCTGGTGCGCGAAGTTCGGGCAGGCCTACGCCAACGGCCTGCGCCGGAAGCGGCCCCGGCACGGTGCCAAATGGCACCTGGACGAGGTCTTCATCAAGATCAACGGCGAGCTGAAGTACCTGTGGCGGGCCGTCGACGCCGACGACAACGTGCTCGACATCCTTCTCCAGAATCGGCGGGACAAGGCCGCGGCCCGGCGCTTCTTCCGCCGCCTGCTGAAGACGACCTGCTCGGTGCCGCGGGTGGTGGTCACCGACGAGCTCCGTTCCTACGGGGCAGCCCACCGCGAGGTCATGCCCTCCGTGGAACACCGCTCCCACAAAGGCCTCAACAACTGGGCCGAGAACAGCCACCAGCCCATCCGGCAGCGAGAACGCGCCATGAAAGGCTTCCGCTCCGTCGGCGGAGCCCAGCAGTTCCTGGCCGTGTTCAGCGGCATCTCACCCCACTTCCGACCACGCCGCCACGTGATGACCGCCGCCCACTACCGCACCGAGATGATTACCCGCTTCGCCATCTGGGACCAGGTCACCGGCGTCGCCGGCCTGCCTGCCGCGGCCTGAGCACCGAGCCGGAACCCGGCCCCACCACCCCCGACACACCGCCAGACCTTCACACCCTCAACAACGTGACAGCGCCTTCCGTAGCGGTCAGGGTCCTGGGGTCCCGGGCGGGGGGCTCGGGCACGGGGCGGTCGGTGCCGGGGCCGAGTGCCCGGTGGTGTACGGAGCTCACCGCCACAGTCTTCCCGGTGCCGGACTTCCGCCGGGAGGGTCCCGTACGGACGGCGGAGCCGCACGACGGTTGGCCCGGGAAGGAGCACCCGCATACCAGTGAGGTCACGGGTGGTCGGCCGCCGTCGCCCGGCTGGACGGACGAGCAGAAGGCGGCCATCGACCGGCTCCGCCAGGAGTGCCTGACCCTGTCGGAGACCATCAGCACGCACCCGTACTGGAAGGAGCTCAGCGGCCCCGACCTGGTCGACGCCCGGACGGCTCTCAAGCACGCCCACGAGTCCGACGAGGCGTAGCCGCAGTCTCGGCAGCTTCCCCCCGCGGCTTCGGCCGGGCGGCGAAGATGCGTCGCCCCCGCGCCGCCACCACGATCGGGGGTGTAGGGTCTCGTCGCTCGTGGCACAGGCCGTGCTCGCTGACCAGCGGTTCTTCCGCTGTCTCAGGACGGTGGCGCGGCAGCTCAGTCTCACGAACGCGGCATTTCCTGGCCTTGCGCACCCCGTGCGGGGCCGGTCAGGCCGCAGGCAGACGGAGGGGCAGTGGCAACCCGGAAGCCCGTTCAGAGGTTCTCCCGGTCACCGGCGTCCTGCCTGTCCGTCCTTCCCGCGGTGGAGGCGGCGACTGCGCGGCGTGGGTGGCCTGAGTACGGTGGGCGGAGGCGATGCTGCGATGGGATTGTTTGTTCATGGCCGCTGTCCTGGTGCTTGGGGTTTCGTGTGCGGGGAAATCATCGCTGGTTATTGAACTGACCTGCCGTGGGCTGGTGGCCGTCGATTCCGACGAGACGCTGGGCCACTGGACGGACAGGGCAGGAAGGCTGGTGTGGTGCCCGCCCTGTCCGGACAGGGACTGGCTGGCCGGCCACCGTTGGCGCTGGGACTCCCAGGAGCTCGACTCCCTTCTGGGCCAGGCGGCGGGCACGCTGTTTGTCTGTGGGAGCGCTCAGAACAGCGCCGATTTCATCGACTGCTTCGAGCTGACAGTTCTCCTGAAGGTCGATACTGCGACGATCCTGCGGCGCCTGAAGGACCCGACTCGCGGCAACGACTACGGCCGAACGGACGACACTCGTGAGCATCTGCTCGAATGGGCACCCGGCTTCCAGGCCCGCATGGAAGAGCTCGGGGCCACGGTGGTCGACGCCCGCCGCCCCATCGGTGCCGTCGCCGACGCAGTCGTGCGACTCGCCTGCGAGCACGGTCTGCTGTCCCCGAACTGACGGGCTCGGCACCGGCCCGGTCCAACTCGGAACTGCTCGTGGACTACCCGGGTGCTTCCCCTGCCGGGACGGCTCCGGCGTCATCTTCTCCTTGGACGACCCGGGTAGGAACCGGCCGGGCGTAGCCGGACTCTGTTCTTGAGGAGCGCGAGTCGAATGGTGGCGAGGCTTGTTTCTTCGCGGTCGGCGATGTCCTGGAGCGCGAGGCGCTCCTGTTCGTATCAGGTGCGCCATTGTTCCAGGCGGGTGGCGGTGTGCTGGGTGCGGCGGTACCGGGGCGGGCTCCAGCCGACGAGGTGCTGGGACAGCAGGCAGATGATGTGGCGGCGGTGGTGTTCATGGTGTGTTGAGGTTCCCCCGAGATGCGGGGAAAGGTGACAGCAGGTCAGATGGGTTTCATGAGAGGAGCCCAGACGATGCCTGCCCCGAGGAAATATCCG
>NZ_JBHJWQ010000052.1:0-31732 GCF_042266885.1 Streptomyces sp. NPDC056061
TCTTCGGCTACCTGACCCCAGCCGAGACCAGGCAGCGGCACCAACACGCCCTCGCGGCATAACGAACACGTGTCCAACATCACGGGGAAACTTCAGAATAGCCGTTTGCCTCCGCTGCGACGAGATCGTCCCACGAGTCGTACTTTGCCTCGGTCTGATCGCTGCGCGCCGTCATCGCAGCTCCCCGGCAGTAAAGGTCAGCGCCGGCAGGACTGCGACGCCAGCGCTGGTGAGCTCCTCCATGAGGTTCTCCTGGATTCGTGCGTGGTACTCGAGATGGACCCCGGGACGGCTCCCTCGGACTGCGCCGTGCACCGCCCCGGAATCTCAGCGCTCTGCCCACTGGGCGAACGTTCGGCCGTTGAACTTCACGTGGTCGGCGGTCTGAGCGGCCAGACGCAGCGCCCCATCGCGGGAGAGCCGGAGGCGGCGCAGGAAGTCCTCGTCGCACGACGAAGGTTGTGGCTCGAAGTCCCAGGTGTCATCAGCTGAGAGGCAATGGCCCGGGTACATGACGGCCCAGCGGAAGTGCGTCATGGTCATGCGCACTTCCCGGGCGTCGGATTGTCGGGCCGTCGCCGATGGCATGGGGCATTCAGACACGCTCGGAGATCCAGAGGTCGTTGAGATCGTCCTGAATCTCCTTCTGCAGGGCATCGAGCAGCAGGAAGTCTCCGGATACGGCTTTGAGGAGGTTGTCCTGGGTCTGCTGCTTTTCAGCGAGCACGCCGGGCATGCGCTCGTCCTGGGTGCCCTTGGTGATGAGCCGGTAGATGATCACCGGCTGCTGCTGGCCGGGGCGGTGAAGACGGCCGTTGGTCTGCATGTAGTGCTCAAGCGAGAACGGCAGGGTGTACCAGATCATCGCCGCACCGCCGTGCTGCAGATTCAGGCCGTGGCCGGCCGCGGCCGGGTGCAGCAGCATCACGGGAATCTGCTTGGCGTTCCACCGGCGGACCATGTCGCGCGAGCCGTCGAGAGCTTGCGCGTCGATGCCCGCCTTGGTGAACCGTGCGAGCAGCTGCTCCTTGTCCGACTTGAAGTGGTAGGCGATCAGCACCGGCTCGCCACCGTTGTTGCGTACCAGGTACTCGGCCATTTCGAGCTTCTTGTCGTGGATGACCTCGTACTGGCCCTTGGTCGACGGGTCGTCGGGATCGGCCGTGTAGAGCGTGCCCGACGCGAACTGCGCAAGCTTGCTGGTGAGTACCGCCTGAGTGTCGGCGACGATCGATTCGACGCTCTGTGTGAGCTGGCCGTCCTCGTCGAGGTAGGTCTTCACTATGTCGAGAATGAGGTCGCGCTTGAACTCCTTGTATGCCTGCATGAGGTCCGGAGGGAGCGTGACGTTCACGTTCTGAATGGTCAGCGGGGGCAGGACCAGCGTCGTGTTCTGCACGCTCATCGCCAGGTGTGCGATGGCCTGGTGGATCTCCTGCTCGGCGTTGGGCGTGGGGATCCACTTCGCCGGCGTCGTGGTGCCGGGCACCATCTTCGGGATGAACCACCGACTGCGGAATTCGGTGATGTCCTTGCCCAGCGCTTCGCCCTGGTCGAGCAGGTAGATCTGGCTCCACAGGTCGTGCAGTCCGTTGGGGGCGGGTGTGCCGGTCAGTTCGATGAGCCGGGTGATCGCCGGGCGAACGGCCTTGAGGGCCTTGAAGCGCTCTGACGAATGCGACTTGAAGCCCTGGGACTCGTCGATGATCACCGTCTGGAATGGCCAGATGATGGTGTCCCGGTACTTGCCGTCCGGACCGGCGACCGGCTGGACGGGCATCTGGTCGACCAGGCCGAAACGGCACTGGGCGCAGCCCGAGCCCTCGCAGGCGCGGCACTCGTGGTGCTCGCGGGTCACAAGGGATGCCTTGGTCAGCTCCTGGATCCAGGAGACGACCCTGGACTTTGCCGGTGCGTGCCTGCCGGTGGCGGTCGCGGCGGCACGGCAGGCCTGGACGAGTTCGTCCTGGGTGACGGGCCCGGAGGTGACGAGCGTGCTCAGCACGCCGCGGGCCTCCGGGGAGACTTCGGTGAGGACGGGGGCTGTCGTTGCCCCGGGCACCGGCTCGATAAGCCGGATTCTCTGAGAGGGCTGGGTGAGCAGTTCCTGGTTGACGAAGTACATCGTCGGCGGGTCGGAGAAGACCTGCTGGAAGTGCTCCAGGCGTTTCTGCTTGGAGAGCTTCTTGTCGCTCTCGTTGACGATGAGGGACTTCGTACGGATCGGGAAGTCCCACTTCTCGATCTCGTCGATCCAGGTGGAGCGTGCGATTGCGATCGGGGCGATGACGAGTATGTGCCCGAGCGGGCGCACCGTCTGCAGCACCGCAAGGGTGCTGAGCGTCTTCATGCCACCCACGGGGACCCATGCGCCGGCGAAGGGACGGTCGACGAGGAAGTCGTGGATTTGCTGCTGGTGCGGCAGCAGCGTCACGGGGCCGGGGTGACCTGCGGTGTGCGGGGAGGCAGGGGTCGTGGTCATGGCGGACCTCCTCTTCGTCTCGGAGTCTGGGGTGCGGTGGTTTCGGCTGCGGGGTCAGGCGCTGGCTGCTTCCCGGGCGCGGGGCAGCCGGGTCTCGGCCTCGTCGGCGCGCCGCTTCTCCTCCGCGGGCACTTTTTGGAGCTCGGTGACTCTGCGTTCAAGCTGGGTGATGCGGGGGTCTTCATGGCGGAGAGTGATGCGCACATGCCGTAGGACCTCTTCCGGATCCTCGATACTGACGGTCGGCGCCTCGACGGATTCTCTTGATGCCGACATGCCAATTCCTGATTCCTGCGCATGCCATGCCGCGTCGGCCGCGCCTGCCGAAGACTGGGGCCGGCGCTCGGGCCCTTGGCCGTTCTCCACCGGGGTTGCCCCCGCCGGCGCTTGCGCCGGGCCCTGTACGGCCTGGACCGACGGCGGACCGGCTTCGTCGAAATCAGCGCCGGGCAGCTGGTCCGCGGGCAGCCCTCCGGCGAGATCGCCGAACCACCGTGAGAACGCCGCACGACGCTCGCCGCAGGCCTGGGCCGCGAGCCATTCGCTGCGGCGGGCACGCCGTCCGGCCGGACGCCGACGGCCCCGTGATGCAGCGGCGCCCGGCCGTCAGTCGGCACATGCCGTCACGGGCGTTCTGCGCGGACATGTTGGACGCGGCCATGTCGCGCGGGCTGCATGCCGTACTGCCGGTGTTGTTGCGCGAGGTGCAGTGACCCCGGGAGGAGATGCAGCCGATCGCCACCGCGTCGATGATGCGGTCTCTGGCTTTCTGACCGAAGGTCACCAGGTTGCTGCGGGTCATACGCGGGAACGACCCGGACCGACACCCGTTGACCTGGCTCACGCGGTTCTCTATCGCGGCTGGCTCTGGTCGGTGTCACCGGCGGCGGTGTGCTCCTGGCGGCTCGCCCCGGAGTCCGTGGTCTCGCACTGCTGTTGTCCGGTGACGGTCGTGGTGGCTGCGGCCGCGTCGGCGACAGTCATGGTGCTTCCCTCTGCTGTTGCCGGCCCGCGACGTCCGCCGCCGGCCAGGCGGTTGGTCAATGCGTCGACGCTGGACTCGTCGTCGACGACGTAGACCACGGCCCCGAAGCGGCGCAGCTTGGCGTGCACCGCGCGTTGCCGGGGTTCGAGGATTCCGCCGGGGCGTTTGACCTCGACGAAGACGGTCCCCGAGTGTGAGACGACGATGCGGTCAGGCACTCCCCCGCGCGCTGGGGAGGTGAACTTCATGCACAGCAAACCGAGCTCGCGGCACCGCGTCAGCAGGTAGCGCTCGACGCGCTTCTCGCGCTCGGAGGTGTAGAGACTCACTGGTCTTCCCTTCGCTCCCATTTGGCGTGGGCGACGTGGAACTACGGGGCCCACGCGTCCCGCCCGGCCGAGCTCGCCGAGGTATTTGTCGCCCTCGGCCGAGGACAATCCTGTCGGATCGGTGTGCCCGGACATCGAGTTCAGCTCTCCTCGGCAGCGGCCTCGTGGCTGCGGCTGGGCATACCGCCGTCCTCGAAGCAGAGTGGCATCGTGTCCGAGTCGTAGGACGAAGACGGAGGCGACAGCGATCCACCGCTTCGCGGTGTTGCGGAAGCTGCAAACATTCTTGTTCTTCGTCGGCGGCCATGAGGCCAGCGCAGTCGGGCTCCCTGAGACGGGTACGGATGCCGGTGTCGGAGGATCTGGGGGTCCGGCTCCATGACGACCCTCATGGGTAGGCACCGATGAGCTGGTCGTGCGTGAGGAGGCCCTGCTCTCGGATGATGTCGAGGATGGCGGGCCACACGCGGGACGAGCCGAGGGATGCCTTCACAGTGGCGCAGAGGGTGCCGGGGTTGCCAGCGGGGGCGGACTGTACGGACGGGCACATGATCACCTCTCGGTTCTCACACAGAAACGAAACGAATTCGACTCTATGTTTCATTACGCCCCTTATTGAATGATCTGTCAGGGGTATTTGAATGCGATTCGGGGTGCCGAAGGGTGCCACGTACATGTCGCGTGTGCGGCACCCTCCGGCCGGTAGTGGTGCAGGCGCTTCTCAGACGGGGGTGTTGCGCCAGTTTTTGGTGAACGTCTCGTCAAGCATCTGGCTGTAGACATCGAGTTCGAGCGACGCAAGGAGCTTCTCGGCCCGATCTGCAGGCAGTGTCTGCAGATCGCCGTTGACGATGGTCATCGACCAGGCCGGGTCGATGCCGTTGATCCGACGGATCACGACGTCCTGGTCGTCGGGAAGCACGGTGAGCCCGTCGGAGGAGCTGGCCTCGGCACGGGACCTGGCCCAGCCGTGGTGGCGCAGGATCTCCAGGGCGATCGGGTCGCGCCGCACCCCTGCTGTTCCGCTCTCGCGGCGCTTGGCCTGACTGGTCGGGTTCACCTTCCACGCACCTGCGTTGTGCAGGCTCACGGCACCGGCGGTGCCGTCGTAGACGATGAAGACCCGGTTGACCATCTGCAGGGCCCGGGGGTTGCTGAGCACCGCATCGACATCCTCGTCATCGTCACCGCACTCTCCTACGGGGTCGGAGGCAAAGGGGTAGGTGATTGAGCTCCTCGATGCCGCGATGATGTTCTGGAACAGGAGCAGCGTGCGGACGGGGCTGTCCGGGTCCACCGCTTCCTGGATCATCTTCCGGCCCAGAACGGGATCGAACGGCTCTGCCAGAGCTGCTTCTCCCCTGCCGGCCACCGTCTGCAGGTAGCGCGCCAGGGCGAAGTCGATCACGGCCGGGTGGGCCAGCGACTTCGTCGGGGTCGGACCGGCGTAGCAGGCCAGCGTCCCACCGGAGGCGGTAATGATGGGGCTGTCGGCGACGGTCCGTCCTTTCCCGGGTGACTTCAGCTCGAGCCGGTTGTTGGAGTCCTTGCTGATGAGGAACATCAGCTCCGGCTCGATCTCGATGCCGATCTCGGCTTCCTGTTCGGCGAGCACGCGGTTGTTGGTGGCCTCGTCGAAGCCGTTCTCGCCTCCGACGACGGAGTAGAGACCGTCGGTGTTCGTCGAGATGATCCGTGCACCGGCCAGCGTCTGTGCCTGCCCGATCCGCCAGCTGAACAGCTGGCCGAGGATGCGCATCGAGATGATGCGGTTGTTCATCCGGATCGGAGTCTTGTGTCCGGCGTCACCGGCCCCCGAGGCCGAGTTGAGGATCAGTTTGGTGCCGTTGCGCAGCGTGTTCAGCCGCGTCTTTTCCTCCTCGGAGATGCCCGGCTGCTTCATCTCGAAGCCGTAGCGCTCCTTGTCGAAGAAGATCTTCGCGTATCGGTCTTCGCCCAGCTCGGGGTTGTAGAACGCTCTCAGGTTGCGCAGCAGGTTCGGGTAGTAGCTGATGAAGTCCTCGTGGATGACGAGGCCAGCGCTGGTGCGCGCGAATTTCGGGTGCAGCTTGGTGGATCCGTCCTCCTTCCCGGTGAACAGGGCCGGGGCCCTCTTGGAGGGTGCGTCGCGGTACGCGGCCTTGGTCGCAGTGGTGTTGGCCAGCACGACCTTGCCCTCGAGAACGGTGCCGTCGGGCAGGCGCACGTGCAGCGCCTCGGTCTCGGGCCGCTGGGCCGCCAGCAGGTCCGCAGGGTCGGGCACCTGAGCCTGGGCGCGGGCGAGCTGCTCGGCCTGGTCCGGGGCGTCCTTCTTCGGCTTGCGGTACTTGGCCCTCGCCGGGTCGGAGCCCAGCAGGACCAGCCGCTTGTCGACGGCCGTGCCGTCGGGCAGTACGAGCATCGCGTGCTGGCGCTTGGCCTCGGCCAGGAAGTCCTTCGCGTCAGGGAAGGCCAGTTTCGCTCGGGTGAGCATCATGTCCTGCCCGACATGCTCGATCCGCTCGGTGGTGAAGGCGGACATGTCCGCCTCAGCACCGTGGATGCCTCCGGTGGAGAACGTCGCGAAGCATGAGGACGGCGATGCGTCCGCGCGGAAGTACGGTATGTTGTTCGGCGTCTTCGGCACGTCGCGCAGCGACTTCGCGGGGATGCCGAACCTTTCGCGGTACTCCTCGGAGTCGTTGAAGTTCTGACCCTCGATCGAGCGGTAGTAGTTGACGACCTGCATGAACTGCGCGTGCGCGGCTCGCTGCGGCGGCGTCGTACCGGGGTGCTTCACCGGGTCGGGCGCGACGTTCTCTTCGAAGAACCTCAGGCATTCGTCGAGCACGTTGACCGGTTCGGCCCCGCGCTCTCGCGCGACCTCGGGATCCGGGTACATGAATGACACCGTCTCGATGTCGTCCAGCGCCGTGTACGGCGCGAGAATGCGGCCCACGAACTTCGCCGACGACGAGTCGGTCACCAGCCGGTCGCGGCGCACCGTTCCGTTCTTGGCGTAGACCGTCTCGGAGTACTGCGCGAGCAGACCTGCCTTGAGGTCGAAGTTGGTCGCGTAGGCCGGGTGCCGGAAAAGCTGTGAGAGCCCGAGGCAGTCTGAGACGTTGTAGGCCAGCAGCTCGTACAGGTCCTCCGCGGTCGTGATGGTGGTGTTGTGGCTGAGCTTCTCGGATTCCTTGATCTGGCGGCCGAGCATCCCGAGCAAGCGCTTGAGACTCACCTTGAACTGGTGCTCATTGAGCCTCGCGACATCCAGATGGCGGCCGGACTGCAGCATGGCGCGCCGGATCTTGGCCGCCGGGCCGTCCCAGCCGAGGTAGCCGGGCATGTACTCAATGTGCTCCTGGTTGAACAGCCGGTCGTTGTGCTCGCGCATGGCGTGCGCCGTGGTCGGCTGGAACAGCCGGCTGCTCGGGTTCGGGAACGCCTCGTTGAGGTACAGCGCCAGCATGGTGGTGTCGTAGTTCATCGAGTTGTAGCCGGCGAGGAACGGATGCACCGCCGGGTCGTATCCGGGATCCGTGTCGCAGACCGGGCGCAGTTCGGCCGGGTATCCCGAGACGCCGGTGAGGTCGTTGACCTGGTCGGCGTTGGAAAGGCCGACCAGGTAGGCGAGCCGGAAGTTGCTGTCCTCGTGCCGCAGGTCAAGGAACCGCACTTGGGTCCGGGGGAAGGCGGCCAGGCCTGGATTGCTGGAGAAGATGGTGCGGCCCATCAGCTGGTGGTCGATGCCGTCGGCCAGGTTGGATCCGTCGCCGGCGTCGTCGACGAGATAGAACACCTCGAGCCAGCCCGACCCATCGGGGTACGGCGTGTAGGCGCAGAGGGTGAAGGTGTTCGCCAGCGACTCGATGTCGTAGAAGGTGAACAGGGCGGTCTCGGCGGTGACGGGTATGCGCTGCGTGATCATGACGGGGTCTCTTTCGGTCGTGCCAGCCATCACGGCCGGTTTCGGATCCCCGGAGGAAGCCGCCCGGTTCCGGCGGGGGCCCGTACGGGGTGTCGGTGGCGCGCCAGTAAGCCGGGCGTGGCTCAGTCCTGGTCTTCGGCGTCGGGATCACCGGCCGTCTGGGCAGTCGTTCCGGTGTGCCGCAGCAGTCCGCGGTAGTTGGCCTGCAGGGCTGGCTGTGACTTCTTCAGCGGATCCGAGCCGCTGTAGTGCGGGTTCATCCACTTCTTGAGGTCGTACTCGGCGATGAGTGGTTCAGGGGCATTCATCAGGTGGTTGTGCCGGATCTTGCGGTTTTTGTCCGGGCAGTGCCACAGCGGGTCCGCGCGGACGATGGCCACCAGGTCGGTGATGAACTGCTTGTTGCTGACCGGGCTTCCCGACGGCGAGACGTCGGCGAACCAGGATTTGTAGAGGTCGTAGCCGAAGGTGAAGGGCACGAGGCCCCAGACCAGCCGCTCGCGGAATTCCTCCCAGAAGGCGCGTACGGGATCATTGACCTCCTTGTACTCGGCCAGGACCTCCTTGGTGGCCACCGGCTCGGAGAGCTGGTAGTAGTTGCCCGGATCGGCGGCACCAGCGCGGTTGAGCACGTACCACAGGGCGTATTCCAGGACCTCGCGGCGCTGTAGGTAGTCGTCCTTGATGTATTTGCGCTCCATGCCGGTGAACGACTTGGTGAACGGCACGAACAGCTGCCTGCGGTAGAACGACTCGGACTTGTCCTTCACACGCGGGAACTCGTTCAGGCACTGCACCATCAGTCCCCAGAACTGGTAGGCGATCGGCATCCGGTGCTTGCGGTTGATCTGGATGACGTCGTTGGTGACGATCGCTTTCAGGTTGGCCGCCTTGTCGATGAAGGTGCCCACGTCGTTCTCGTCGACGATGATCGCGTTGGCGCGCACCAGCGGTTCGAGCGCGAAGTCCTTGCCGAAGTCGCTCAGCGGGATCGACGTGTGCGAGCGGGGCCCGCACAGGTTGCGCATCAACGCGCAGAGCGTGCCTTTGCCGTTGTTGCCCTGCTCGGAGTAGAACCAGGCGGTCTTGCCCCACCGGACGCGCGGCCGGATGATCGCGCCGATGATCTCCCAGAGCAGTTCGGGGATGCCCCCGTCGTCGGAGAGTTCCTGCATCCAGGTCTCAATGTCCCAGGTCGTGCCGTCGGCCGGATGAACGATCACCGGGTTGTCCGGGGCCTCGACGTAGTCGATGTGGCATTTGGCCAGGAACACCAGCTCCGGGTCGAAGGCGTGCAGTGACTTGGGCTCGAAGCAGAAGTCCTTGCCGCCCTCGTGGACGTCCCGGGCCTGGCGGCTGTAGTGGAACACGCCGTTGTTCACGGCGATGAGGTCTCGGTGGGCACACTGGTGCCGGCGCGGGCTGTCCTCGCGCAGGACGGCGAGGACCTCGGCGAACTCTTTGAGGGTCAGCTGCGTGTTGTACATCCGCGCCGTGGTGCGGATGTCATCCTCACTGGTCGTGTACGTACCGCGGCTTGGACCTGTGGCCTGGTACATCGCCAGCAGGTCATATTCGCGGTCGGTGTCCTTGGCGTTGGGTGCGATGCGGATGACGTGGTGCAGGCGCAGCAGGATCTGCGCAACCTGCCAGTAGCTCAGGGTCCGGAAGATCGAGAGCTTCTCCGCGGCGACCTTCGTCTTGGAGTTCTCGGCCTTGATGACGCCGTTGACGATCGCCAGCAGCTCTTTCTCCAGGACCCTGGGGACCGGTACATGGTCCGGGCCGACCAGGTCGAGGTAGGCAGCCGTGGTCAGGGTGACGATTTCGTTCTGCGGAGCGATGTCGCCGCTGTTGGGGAAGTGGCCCATGACGCTGTTGAAGACGTCGGCCAAGGAGGCAGCCCGGGCCGTTCCACGGGCTGCCCCGGACCCGTCGGCGGATGCTGGCGTAGGGGGGTCGGAAGTCGTCATGGTGTGTCTTTCTCGATCGCATCGAGCACCTGCCGGCAGTAGGTGGGAAGCCGATTGGTCTCGTAATCGATTAGGAACGTGACCTCAACCCTAGGGCATTCGAATGATCTATTGCAACGAGTTGAGCTCCTATTACATAGATGAAGGATAGGAGGTCTCGCATGGCGATCGATAGGGACCAGGTGAGGTCACGTACAGGGTGGTGCACCCTCCCGCAGGGCCGGAGCACCTCTGCGGAAGTGGGCGGCGAGAGCGCATGGCGAGGCGCGAGAAACAAGGGCCCCAGGGAGTGGACGACCCACGGAGTGGCTGATTTCTCGCACTCGGCCGCGCACCCGCGGGCGGCGTCAGCCGCCCGCCCTCTTCTGGCCGGATCCGGAAGAGTTCCTCCAACCGACCGCCCGGGGCCGGATCGCGCGAACCCGCCCTCGCTCTGCAGATATCCCCCGAGGGTATCAAGAGCTGTACCACGAGACGTGGTACAGACATTTCCCCAGGCCAGGGCTGGAATTTCAGGCTCCCGGAGGATGCGTGTACCACGTGGAGAATTTCATGTGGTACACGAATTCGCCCAGGTCAGACAGGGGTCCTATACCCCCTGTACCACTTGTACCATCAAAAAAATACTGGATACACGCGCAGGGGATAGGAGAGCAGAAGGAAGCCGCGAGCCGAGCAGGCCGGATCAGGCTCCCTCACGCGCATGCATACGGCCGGAAATTCGTGGTACACGCGGTACGGCGCCGATAGCCGCTGGCCCATCAGGCAAAATGCTGTACCACGTAGCTGAACGGAAGTGGTACACATCTCCCCATCAGGGGCGCCGGAAGCCGACGCCTGCCCAGGTCAGAGGGGAGATCCAGGCTGTACCACGAGACGTGGTACAGCCTCACGGTCATCCGCCCCGCACCTCCTTGGGCGACCTGAGTGCTGCGGATATTTCAACTCCGCCGGAGACCCGGCCACACCACAGCCACCCAGAAGCCCCGCTCGCACCCTGGGCGACCCCGTGAAGTCCTGTGTACGGAGAGGGTACCCAGGGCCGTTTCACGGCGACGTGAGGCCGCACTGGGCCATGGCGAGCCCTTCGGGCCCATTCTCGACAGGGCGCCGAATCATCATTCACAGGGCCTCTCTGGCGAATCCATGGGGTATTTAACTCGCCTATCGTCACGCATTGCATAGGATGATTCGCGGCTGCTACCGTTGGTCCTGGTGTTAAGTGGCGGTCATCACCAGATGTTGCTGCGCAGGAACGTGAAGACAGAGAGACCGGAGAGCATCCCCGTGGGAAGGGATGCTCTCCGGTCTCTCTGCATTGCATCATGCGATGAGCGCAAGACTCCCGTAGTGCGCGGGCGGGCCACCTGAAGGCAACCATGATCCCGTCTCACCGGTATCCCGCATAGGGGGACTCGGGACTGCGGCTACGAGCCCAGTCGGGCGCCTCGACGGCGTAGAGCATCTCGTAGGTGATCGAGATGTTGCAGTTGCAGGGGATGACTCCCTCGGTCCCGCCCATCGCGATCTTGCGGTAGCCGGTGACGACCTCAGCGCGCTCGAAGAAGCGCGCGAGCAGTGCGTTCACACGCTGGCGCGCATGATCGGCCGTGCGACCGCTGGTCGTCACGGTGTGGGCTGCCCTCGGTCGAAGGTGAGGGAATCGTCCTTCCGCGCACGCTGAGCCCTCCCTTGTTCACATGGACCGCGGCACGTCCACTTCGCTCTCTTCCCCCTGCCCGTCGGCCCCGGGACCGTCCACACAGACGGGCGATGATGTGCCGGTGATCTTCCGGCAGAGCGTCAGCGCACAGCCCGCGAAGGCCATGTTGAGCAGCAGTCCCGATACCGGGTTGGCCAGTCCCGACAGTGCCGGTGCGGGGATGACGGTCGCTGCGAGGTTGAAGCCGAGGTGCAGGAGCACACAAGGCCAGAGCCGACGGGTGCGTTCAAAGACCAGGGCCAGCAGCACCGCAAGCGGCAGCGCCGAGGCGAACTGGACGATGTTGCCGTGCACGAGGCCGAACACCGCGGTGGTGACGAGCACCGACACGGTGGTACCCAGCCGTTTGCGGAGCAGGGGGTAGAGCAGTCCCCGGAAGAGCATCTCCTCTGCGACCGGCGCTACGGCCAGGGCGAGCAGCAGCGTGAGAACCGCCCCGGCGTCCTGCCGGTATTGGATGGACGCGTCGAAGCCGGCCGAGCCGCCCATGGTGTAGAGCCACAGGGCCAGCGACTGCCCGGCGAGGAAGGCCAGGACAGCACAGCCCGCGACGGTCCGGCCGAAGCGCGGGGTCCCGGACGCCGGCCGCGGGCCCGGTGCGTACGCGAGCCAGCGCGGCCGCAGCAGCCGCAGGGCGCCGACGATCACGATCAGCGCCCCGTCGACAAGGACAGTGCTGAGAATCGGCTCTTGGATGACGGAGACCACCCCGACGCCGAGGTAGGCGACGGTGACACCGAGCGGCACAAGGACACACCAGCCGGCGTCGAGCAGGCGGCGTGTGATCCGTAAAGAGGTCACGGCCCTCTCCTCTGGTCAGGCAGATCCCGCGATCTGCTCCGAGATGACGGCCTGGACCCTGGTGTCATCGCGGAAGGTATTCAGCTGCAGCTTCGCGGTGAAGCGCAGCGTGCCGATCTCAGTGCGGCTGGCCTGCGCCACGAGGCGGTTCAGTTCGTCGTACTGGTCTTCGGCGGCGTTCCACCACAGGCAGGACAGGCCCGACCTGGTGACCAGGCGCAGGTGCTGTTTCTCCGAGCCGATGCGGTCGACACGCAGCCCGAGGGGCTCGATGGCGATCTGGACGACAGGTTCAGCGAAGCCATGCCCGAAGGGCTTGAGCGACTCGATCCGGCGCACGAGCTCGAAGAGCGGCTGCAAGTCGTCGAGCCCGGCGTCGCAGTCGGCGTCGGGGCCGAGCACGAGGTCGCCCTGGACCACGTCCTGGCCGACGCCGAGCATTGTCACGCGGGTGGCGTCGGAGAGCACGGTGACGAGCGAGTCGAGCAGTTCGGCGCGCTCGATCCTGACGCCGCAGGCCTGCTGGTGACCGATCGCCATGAGACCGTCGCGCGGTTCGAGGCTGGTGATGATGTCGAGCCAGTCCGGTGCGCGGCCGGAGCCGCTGACGTAGTCGCCGGGTCCGCTCGGGCGGTTGACGACGACGACGGCGTGGCCGTTGAGCTCCATCATCCGGTTGGCCAGCAGGCCGTACATTCCGGCGTACGCGTCCGAGAAATACACCCAAGGAGCGAGCGGCTGGTCTCCGTCGATGAGCTCCTGCATGTGCTGGGCCACCAGCTCCTTGCGGCGTTCGTTGCCCCGGATGACCGCATGGACATTCTGGAGCATCGTGTCGGCGCCGGAGGCGGTGAACATCGCAAAGCAGGGCTCAAGTTCGGCCCCGATCCGGCGCGGGCTGTTCATCGCCGGGGCGAGGTAGAACCCGTAGAACCCCTCGTCGATGCTGTCGATGTCGCGGATCTTGCCCGTCTGGGCGAAGGCCTTGAGCAGGAGTGCGAAGCCCTCGAACGCTCGTAGGAAGACCGGGTGGTGGGGCTCGACGCGCAGCAGTTGCAGGAGCGTCGATTTCTCGACGTCGATACCGTCGGGGTCGGGTCTGCCCCAGGGGGTCGGGAGCGTCCGGGGGGCGGGGACGTACAGAAGCCGGGCGATCGAGAGCGAGTCGCGCACCAACTTCCGGTTCTCGTACAGCACGGGCATGACGTCGGAGACGGTGCCCAGGCCCGCGAACAAGCGCAGCAGGCGGATCTCCAGAGCTTCTCGGGCCGGTACACACGGGCGTAGGCCTCGATCACCTGGTAGAGCACATGAGCACCGCAGATCCCGGTATGGGCGTAGGTCTCGTCGATCCTGCAGGGGTCGACGGTGACATCGGCGGTGGATCGGGGCTCGAGCTCCTCGTGGTGGTCGGTGACCAGCGTCATCCAGCCCCTCGCGCGGGCCGCAGCGATGCCGCGGTGCGAGTTCACTCCCCCGTCGCAGGTGAGCAGGGCACGGGTGTCTGGCCACTTCTGGTGGATCTCGGCGACGTCCTCGGGTGTGAGCTCGTGGCCCCGCCGGTAGTCGGGCAGGTGCAGCTCGACGTCGAAGCCGAGCTCACTCAGCCCGGCGTAGCCGAGCACGCCGGAGGAGATGCCGTCCATGTCGAAGTCGGGGGCGATGGTGATCTTCTTCCCGGCGGCGCGGACGTCCTCCAGAGCGCCAACCATCTTCTCCAGGTCCAGAAGCTCGTCATGCTCGGCCGACTCGATCGCCCGGAGGTACTCGTCTGTCCAGCCGCGGCGCTGGCACATCAAGGCGAAGAGGTCGATGTCGCCGTCGGCGAGCCGATGGTCGTCGACGGTCTGGAGCACGGTCATGGCGGGCCTCTCGGTGGTGTCGGTGGTCGCGGTTCAGCAAGGGGCGAGAAGGGCACCTGCCGGTAGTGTGATTTTAGCATTAATACTCATCATTAATGCTCATATAGCAGCACTCTTGGGGCGCCTACGCCTTCTTTGATAGATCTATCGGCAAGTCATCCAGAGTGGCTTCTCCATAGGCGATTGGGTGAGCTATCCTCCTGAGTATGGCCACTGAAACTGTTACTGTCGTCAAGTCGGATCTGACTGGCGAGGCGGATGCTGCCACAGTCACCTTTGGCTTGGAGGGCGACTGGTACGAGATCGATCTGACCGACAAGGAGAAGAAGAAACTTCAGAACCTTCTCAACACCTATGTGAGCAAGGGCCGGAGAGCGACGAAGAAGGGCGAGAAGAAGAAGCAGGTCCCAGCGACGACCGCCGAGGAGCGCGAGGAGATCCGCGCTTGGGGCCGTGAGAACGACTTCGACGTGCCAGAGTTCGGAAGGATCCCGAAGGTCCTTCAGAAGGCCTATGACGAGGCACACGGGATCAAGCGGGACAAGTAGCCGCGGGATGCCGAGCATATCCGCTCATCCTCTCGACCCGGGTCTTGAACCATCTGTCCGAACGGGAACGAATCAGGAAAGAAGAGCCCCGCAGCACGATGCTGCAGGGCTCTTCGCATGTCCGGGCTCAGCCCGCGGAGGTCAGCAGCGAGGGGAAGACGTCGATCGTTTCGATCCCCGCGGAGAGCGCCTCGGAACGGCAGTGGACCGTGCCATGTGAGAAGTGCCCGGGGATGCAGGGTGCGAGCTGCTGGTTGCGCGCCTGGGGGCAGCCGGCCTTACGGCACGTGTCCAGGAATGCGGCGCACATCGTTCGGCTCCCCTGCTCGCGCAGCGAGACGACAACCTCGACCATCTGCGAGTTGCGCACGAAGCCAGCCCCGTGACCATGAGTGTCCCAGTCGGCGGCCATCTCAAGCACGTCGAAGCCGGCTCCGCGCCAGAGCCGCTCGGCCATGGCGTCCGCACCTTTGGGGCAGTGCCCGGAGACGAGCAGCGGCCGGGAGACGCCCGTAGGCCCTCCCCAGGAGCGCCAGGTCGTGTTGAATGCGGTACGCATGGTCCGCTCGTCGGCCCAGGAACGGGCCCCGGCGATCAGCAGGACATGGGAGTACGGGCCGGTCATCGTAAGGCCGCCTCCTGAGTTCGCCTGGAGTGGGGGCCGTGATCATCATTCGGCTCCTCTTTTCCGGCAATGATTCCGGAAATGACTCTGTCGTCGTGGATGGCAGTCGGATGATCACTCCTGGCTGTGGTCTTCAGTTCCGTTCAGGTGGACCTCCCCCGACGGGAGGTGGAGCACAGCGCTGATCTCGTCGCCGGAGTACTGGGGGTCAATGTGGACCGTGTGCTGGCCATCGGCCGTGCGCTCGACGTAGACGACGCAGATGATGTGTCCCTCGTCGTCGTCGAAGTCGACCTTGCCGAAGTCCTCGGCGGGATAGGCGCCGTTGACGGGCGTCCCGTAGGGGATCCAGGGCTTGGGCTCGCACCGTTCTCCAGTGTCGTAGGGCGAGACCGGCGGCAGCGACAGCGTCGATCCGCCGTGGCCGGTGGTCTCGTTCTCGTTCCGGGACTGGGTCATAGCGGTACCTCTTCGTTCTTCCGGGTGCAGATGCCCGGGCACCGAGTGCGGACCTACCGGGGGCTCGGTGTCCGAGCCGGTACCCGTGCCAGCTCTGCTGGCAGTTCTGTGGACAAGCGGCCGCGCCGCGATCCCATCAAGCAGTTCTCCTGCGAAGAGTTCGTCCACTAGGAGGGTGGGGCCATGACACCCGAAACACCTCACTGGGGCGTTCCGGCCAGGTCTACGAGGGAGCTTACGACCGTCAAGAACCCGTCGGCTGTACCGACCAACAGTGCCTTGGAGCGAAGCGGAGAGGCCGAGCGCAGCACGAGTCCACAGGACCACTGTTGCCAGGTTCCCTTATGCTCTTCTCCTTCTCATCGTCGTCATTCGTCGTTCCACGGCTGGAGCATTAGCGGAAGCCTGGAACATCAGGCGAAACAGTCCGTACCCTCTTGGCCCGTACCCCTCCCCCATTCCCGCGCGGCGGGGGTACGGGTCGCGCTGTTTCCCCTGGTCATTGAGCCTTTTGGTCGTCCGGCGCTTCTATAGGCCGCGGCAACGCCGTACCCCCTGCGCTTCGTCGCCTCGTGAGGAACGATCGAGGAAGGGGGTACGGGCCCCGACTCCTCGTCGCCGGGTTGCGCAGCGGACCGGTCCCGGCATGTCGCCGCAGCATGCTGCGGCGGGCGCTGCAGCCGTCGCCGCGCAGCGGTCTTCTCCACTGCGGTCGTGTCACTCAGACTGTGGACAACCCTGTCGTCGCGTCACCGATGCGACGGCCGCGGCCATCCTCGTACCATCGCGTCGTGCTGGCCGCGACGACGTGGCACCGCCGTGCACCCGTCATCGCCGTGGTGCTGCTTCAGCAGTGCGCCAGCACTTCTCGCACGCACCCGGCCCGGATCCGGGTCGTACTCGACGCAGCGCCTGCGCGACGCCGGAGCGCCTTCTCGTGGGCGCATCAGGAAGAGAAGAACCCAGGCCCGACGACCGGCTGCCCTGGGAACCAGAGAGCGCCGTACCTCCGGCGTCCTGGGTCGCGCCGGGGTCCGCGAGGCGGCGATTCCCGTCGCGACGGGCGCCCGGAGCGAGAGGGAACAGGACGGCGTCGCACCGGCGGCGGCATGACCTGGGTGTAGGTGTTCCGTCTCCTGTGCCGCCGACTGCTGCTCTCCCGACGTATGCGGGGACTCCGGGAGCGCCGGAACGGGCCCTGGTCGCGCTGGATGCGGCGGGACCGCCCCTGGTGCCAGCGCGGACAGATCGTGTCTTGCCGTGGTCGAGACGGGACCGGCATGAGACCCGAATGATTCCAGATAGGTCATTCCTGCCTGCGTGAGTGACCAATGACTTCCTTCGGGGGCTGGCTCTGCCCCTTGCGGGACTCGTGCTGGTCTCCTTCAGGTCTGCGTCAGGGCTGTCTTTCACATGGCCTGCTCGTGGTCACATGTTGGGCCCTACGTTGTCACTTCGTGGGCGGCTACCGGACTCGGGGACACCACGGGGCTGATCAGTGTCTCGCCCTGGCCCGTTTCTGGTCCTGTGCCGGTCCGAGCTGAGACGTTGGGCGTCCCATCGCCTTCTGGCGCGCTGGTCTTCTGCTGGTCTCACTGGCGGCGGCAGCGAGGCCGAGGGCGGACCAGCGCCATGCGACAGCGATTCAATCCCCCATTACGCATGGCCTTTCTATGGTCTCAATTGACCTTTGCGTAGACCATCGAAAGGCCATACGATAGGCAAAAGTGAACGAGTCCGAGGGATTCACCACAATGGAGAGGAGTCGGTTCGCGATGCCTGGGAACACGTCGTCTGTCCGCACTGCGGCTCGAGGGGGTGTCCGTGATGACCGCCCCGTCCCCTGAACCGCGCCGTCTACGCTGGAGCGTGCCGCGTGTCGATGTGTCGACGAACAGGTGGCTGGACGAGCAACACGACATCTCGCGCTCGCTGCAGCTGCTGATCCGGGAGTCGATCCAGCGAGATGGCTACATCGACATCGCGAACCGCCCCGTCGAGCAGCTACCCCGCCGCGGCCGCCCTCCGCAGCAGGACGTCGATGAGCAGCGCCGCCCGCTCGCCGACGGGCACGCCATCGAGCACCAGGCCGAGCAGTTCGGGCAGGGGTCGCAGGCCGTCCAGAGCAGCCAGATCGGGGTGGGTGAGAGCCGCACCGCGTATCGCGATGACGCGGTGGACCGACGTCGCGAACGCGGCGGTCACGGCCCGACGAAAGCGGCGCAGGCCGATGTCGTCACCGATGCCGCCGTTTCCGGGGGGCCTGAGGCTGCTCCCACCGGGAGCCCGGCGTCGGCCGACGGAGCTGGCGACTCAAGCACCGGACCCGGTTCCCCGCCGTCGGGCCGCGGCCCCCTGGACATGGACGAGATCTTCGGCAACCGCCGCTGATCCGCTGACCTTCAGACATCACGTTCACCAACGAAGGAAGCAACAATATGAGCACGGCCACCATCCACCTCACCGGCGGGATCGACGTTGGCAACGGGTACGTCAAGGGCGTCGTCCGCAACGAGAACACCGCGGCCGTCGATGAGGTCGATCTGCCCAGTGCAGTGATCGCCACGCCCCGCCAGTCGCCCAAGGTGCCGCTGGACGACGACATGGCCGCCGAGGTCATGGGCGACTCCGACCTCGACTTCTACAACCGTCTCGACGCGTCACTGACAACTCCGCTCATCGGGGACAGCGACCGCAGAATCTTCGGCCGGTCTGCGCTGTCGGTGCGCGGCTCGAAGTTCACGGAGTTCGAGGTCCACGACGGTCACGGCAGCAAGGCGGACCAGAACCTGAGCAAGGTCCTGGTGCTCGGCGTGCTCGCGGCCAAGGCCCTCCGGGACCACGTCCGCGAGAACAGCTCGCTGCCGGATCACGAGCTGCGAGTCAAGGCTCGCCTGGGCCTCGCTCTTCCCATTTCCGAGTTCGTGGCGCGCCGCCACGCCTACGCTGCCGAGTTCACCGGGATCCTCGGTTCGGCCGATCCGACGGTGCACCTGGTGATGATCAAGAACTTCAGCACCCCGGTCTCGGTGCGCATCGAGATCCTCGACGTGCAGGTCATCGCCGAGGGCGCGTCCGCGCAGTACGCGATCGGTGACAAGGGCGAGCCACTGGCCCAGGCCCTGCTGGCGGACCTGCGTTCGCGTGAGCCGGAGATACTGGAGGGCGTCACGGCGGCGGACCTGGTGGCCGTGAAGAACACCATCGGCATCGACGTCGGCGAGGGCACGGTGAACTTCCCCGTCTTCTCGGGCGGCCGGTTCAATGCTGAAGCCGCGAGCACGCTCGACATGGGCTACGGCACTGTGCTGGCCAACGCCATGGACCGCCTCGACGAGGCGGATCTGCGCTTCACCAGCCGCAAGCAGCTCGCAGATTTCCTGCAGAGCACGCCGTCGGCCTTCCAGCGCGGCCGCCACCAGCGCGCCGAGGCACTCGTCGAGCCCGATGTGAAGTACCTGGTGGAGGCGATCGGCTCCACCTTCGACGAGGTCCTGGCCGCGTCCGGTGAGTCCACCGAGGCGGTCTACGTCTACGGCGGTGGCTCGGGGCCGATCAAGGACTCGCTCTACCCGGCGCTCCTGTCGATCGCCGGTGACGTACCGGTGCTCTACCTGGACGCGAGCTACTCGCGTCACTTGAACCGCGAGGGCCTCTACATCGCCGCACGGGCCGTCGCCCAGCGGGAGTCGGGCGAGCGCGAGCCGGCGGAGTGACGGACCGTCGGGCAGCTGGTCCCGGACACGGATCCGGGACCAGCTGCCCGGCACACCGCGTGGAGCGAAGCTGAGTTCCAGGAATCCTGGACGCCAGGACATCGGAACCCGTCAACCGTCGCCCGGCTCGCCGCGCAAGCAGCCCGCTTGGAGGCTGCGACGACCGCCGCCATCGGCGCCACCTCACCTCGGCTCTGCCGTCGCTCGTCCGCCAGGACGCCGAAGCCGCGCTGGTGACCGCGGTGCCGATCCCCACCCGCGGGGCAGCTCGCTACCTGGAAGAGCTGGCCGGACACCTCGCGGCCCACCCCGACGCACTGACGTCAGGCAGCTCGCTCTGTCCGCCGCTCCTGCTTCGGCTCGCTGAAGCCCTGCACGATGCTGGGCACCCTGTGGTCCGTCCCGGATGCGCACACTACAGAAAGAACCCCTCTGACCTGCGGCAACTCCGCCCTGAGGGGCGCCTCTGCGGTTCGTGCGACGCCCGAAGCCGCAAACGCGAAACCTGCGCACGGTGCCACCGTGACGGCCAGCGCGTCGTCGCCCGTCGCCCCGAGGGACCGATCTGCAACCGCTGCTACCGCGCCGACCCCACCACGTTCGAGGAGTGCGCTGAATGCGGGCAGCTCCGACACCCGGTGGTACGACGGGACGATGGGACGACGGGACGACGGCTATGCATCAAGTGCTGGAAACGCCCCATGCACACCTGCGTGAGCTGCAGAAAGACCGCAGCCGCCGCCCTCGTTGACCACGACGGCGCACTCAGGAACCGCTCGCAACCACGCTGGCAAACGCTCCCTCACCGTTCCCCGCCATCCAGTGGCTCAAGGAGAGTCCGAACACCAAGCTCCTCGCCCGTCGTCAGGCCGGCCTTGAACGGTGGATGACCAGCGACGATGTCCGCCATCACCGGGAGGCAGGCCACTTCGTGCGCTGGGCTCTTTCCCAGAAGATCGCCCGCGATCTCAGCTTTCCTGCCGAGCGATGGAACGGCCCCTCACAGGCGATGGACGACGAGGCTCGCTGGGAAACCACCCGTCGCCTGCTGCACGACGACACTCTCAAGCCTGAAAACCGCTTGGCCGGACTGCTGTTGCTTCTCTATGCCCAGTGGCCCGCGGCGATCTCTCGCCTCACCGTCGGCCACATTGAGGAGACGGACGGAACCGTTCGCATCCGCCTCGGCGCCGTTCCGGTCGAGCTTCCCGCACCAGTCGCTGACCTGGCCCGACAGCAGGTCGCGGCCCGCCGCAGCCATGCCGTCCTCGGCCGGACAGAGTCACCCTGGCTCTTTCCCGGCGGCCAGCCCGGCCGGCCGTCTGCAGCACCGACACACCGAAGAACTTGCCGAGCTCCGCGGCAAGCTGCGCAGGAGCCACGAGGAGTGTCACGCCTTTCAGGAACAGGTCGACGCGGCAGCCACCGTCATCATGACGCTTCTCGCCGAGAACGCAGCACTGCGTGAGCACGCAACCGGTCGTTCGGCCGCGTTGATCCCTATCCCGCTCAGCCGTGATGAGAATTCCTGAAGTTCCCCGGGGCTGCTCGCGTTCCCCACTTGGTTGCGCAGTGAACAGAGGGGCTGGATCCGCCCACCAGTTGAGGGTTTAGACACCTCCTCCCCGTCAAGGGCGCCTACAGCTTCATGTATCCACTCTGACCGCCGATACGGAATGGCATTGCCGCTCTACCGCTCGGCGGTGCCGTCCTCACCGTCAATCTCGTAGATCCGCTCCTGTTCGTCCGAGGCGTCCGTCCTGGGAGCGGGCTCGCGGAAGGACAGGGCGACGATGGTGAGGCCGCCCAGGACGATGAAGGCGTCGGCGAGGTTGAAGGTGGGCCACCAGCCGGTATGCAGGTAGTCGGTGACGACGCCGTCGGCGGCCCGGTCGATGAAGTTGGCCACGGCGCCGCCGAGGATCACGGCGAGCGCGATCCCCCACAGCCGCCGCCCGGCGGGCGCGGTGCGCCACAGGGCGACGGCCACGCCGGCGGTGATCAGCCCGGTGACGGCGAGCACAAGCCAGCCGGGTGCGCTCGCGCCGACGGAGAAGGCGACGCCGGGGTTGTAGGCGAGTTGCAGGTCCACCGGCCCGCCCTCGATCGGCTGGCCGTCGAGGGCGGTGGTGGCCCATGCCTTGAGGCCCAGGTCGATTCCGGCGAACGCGGCGGCTACCAGCAGCAGGCCCAGGCGGCGTCGGGCCCGCCTGGCAGCGGTGGCTGCCGGGCGGGCGACGGTGCGGCCGGGCGTCATGCGACGGCTCCGGCCGGTACGGGCGCATTCTCGCGGGCAGGTACGGGGGCCGGGGGCAGCGGCTTGGCGCGCCCGGCGCGGACGCCGTTGCCGATGATGACGATCTCGGCGAGCTCGTGGACCGCGACGACAGCAGCGAGGCCGAGGACGCCGAGGAGGGCGAGCGGCATCAGGCCGATGATGACGGCCAGGGACAGGCCGACGTTCTGCAGCATGATCCGGCGGGCGTGGCGGGCGTGGGTGAGGGCCTGGGGCAGGTGGCGCAGGTCCTCGCCCATCAACGCGACGTCGGCGGTCTCGATGGCGACGTCGGTGCCCATGGCACCCATAGCGATGCCCAGGTCGGCGGTGGCCAGCGCCGGGGCGTCGTTGACGCCGTCGCCGACCATCGCGGTGGACCGCTGGGCGCGAAGTTCGCCGATGATGCGGGCCTTGTCCTCGGGGCGCAGGTCCGCGTGAACGGTGTCGATGCCGGCCTGGGCCGCCAGGGCTTTGGCGGTGCGTTCGTTGTCGCCGGTTAGCATGGCCACGGTCAGGCCGCTCGCGTGCAGATGCTGGATGACCTCGGCGGCCTCCGGGCGCAGTTCGTCGCGCACGGCGATGGCGCCGATCACCTGGCCGTCGTCCTCGATCAGGACGGTGGTCGCCCCGGCGTTCTGCATCGCGGTGACGTCCGCGGCCAGCGGCCCGGCGTCGATCCAGCCGGGGCGCCCAAGCCGCACCGGCCGGCCGTCCAAGCGTCCCGTCAGGCCGGCACCGGTGACCGCCTCGACGTCGGTGGCGGTGGGTACTTCGGGGGCGGCGGCCAGGATGGCCTTGGCCAGGGGGTGTTCGCTGCGGGCCTCCAGCGCGGCGGCCACGGCAAGGACCTTGTCGCGGCTGCGGCCGTCGAGGGCGGAGACCTGGACGACGGTGGGCTGATTGCGGGTCAGGGTGCCGGTCTTGTCGAGGGCGACGGTGCGTACGGCGCCGAGGGCTTCGAGGGCGGCGCCGCCTTTGACCAAGACGCCGAGCTTGCTGGCCGCGCCGACCGCGGCGACCACGGTGACCGGCACGGAGATCGCCAGCGCACACGGTGAGGCGGCGACGAGCACGACCAGGGCCCGCTCGATCCAGATGGCCGGGTCGCCCAGCAGGGAGCCGACGAGGGCGATCAGCGCGGCGGCGACCATGATGCCGGGCACAAGCGGCTTGGCGATCTTGTCGGCGAGGCGCTGGCTGGCGCCCTTGCGGGCCTGCTCGGCCTCCACGATCTTCACGATCCGAGCGAGGGAGTTGTCGGCGGCCGTGCTGGTGACCTCGACCTCCAGCACGCCGGTGCCGTTGATCGCACCCGCGTACACCTCGCTGCCGGGCCCGGCCTCCACTCGTACGGACTCGCCGGTGATGGCGGAAACGTCCAGCGCGGTACGGCCGGTGCGGATGGTGCCGTCGGTGGCGATGCGCTCGCCGGGCTTGACCACCATCGTGTCGCCGATGCGCAGCTCGGCCGGCGCGATGGTCTGCTCGGTGCCGTCGCGCAGCACGGCCGCCTGCTCGGGCACCAGGTTCAGCAGGGCGCGCAGGCCGCGCCGGGTGCGGGCCAGGGAGTACTCCTCCAGGCCCTCGCTGATGGAGTACAGGAAGGCCAGCATGGCGGCCTCGCCGACCTCACCGAGGATGACCGCGCCAACCGCGGCGATAGTCATCAGCGTGCCGACACCGACCTTGCCCTTGGCCAGCCGACGCAGGGTGGACGGCACGAAGGCCCAGGCACCGACCGAGAGGGCGAGCGCGTTGAGCACGGTGACCACCGTGTCGGAGGCGCCTGACCAGCCAGCGATCAGCCCGGCCAGCAGCAGGACACCGGCCACGGCGGCAGCCCGCAGCTCAGTGACCTCCCACAGTTTCTCCGGCTCGCGCTCCTCCTCGCCCTCGGCGGTCTTCTTCTCGTCGCCACAGCCGCACCCGTCGCTCATCGGTCGCTTCCTTCGTTCTTCGGTGCGGGCACCGCAGCGCCGGTTCCGTAGGTGGGGCACAGGTCAACCGCCTCGCCTGTGGCCGCGAGCAGCTGCTCGGCCGAGGCCAGCAGGTCCAGCAGTTCCGGGCGGGCCAGGAAGTACAGCGAGGCCCGGCCCTGGGGGCGGGAGTCGACGAGGCCGCAGTCGCGCAGGCAGGACAGGTGGGCGGAGACCGTGGACTGGGCCAGGCCCACGCAGGCGACCAGGTCCACGACCTTGGCCTCGCCCTGGGCCAGGCGCATCAGGATCGCCAGGCGGGCCGGGTCGCCGAGGGAGCGGAACAGGGCCACCGCTGCCGATGGCGCCCCGCACGAGGTGGTGGCCGAGCCCCCGGCCGCCGCGCTATTCATCGTCATGAAACGATGATAGCGTCGAAGGGCGATGTCATCTATCGGGGTCGTCATGTTGATGAACCGGATCGAGAAGGCGGCAGTCAACAACCCCGCCCGCCGCGCACTGCAACGCTTCTACGAAGTCCCGGCCCTGCTACGTCTGGCCGACGGCCCGCTCCCGGCGGGCAGCCGAGCAGTGGAGATCGGATGCGGCTACGGCACGAGTTGGACCACGTGTCTCATGAGACACGTCGAAGTCTGGAGAAAGTTCGACGCGCCATCCCGTCTCGGGGAACTCCTCGTCGGTGTCGTCGAGGAGTTCCCCGTACTCGTCCCAGCGCAAAGCGGCCGGCTCGTCCGGGTCTTCATCCTCCCGGTACCTTGTCTCGGCGTACGCGCGGCCCGTGCTCTCGGAGTCGCACAGGGGGGCCCCTGGGTCGGTGCCCTTGCACACGAGCCACACCGTGGTGGACGGCTCCATCTGCGGGGTGGCCGGTCCGTACGTGGGAATGGACATCTGGTGTTCCTTCGTGTGTCAGGTGGTGTTGGTGTACTGCTCAGAGTGTTCACGCTGGCGGTAGTTCGGCCACGCTGAGTGAGCGGGGTGCATGCGGCCATGCCTTCACCGCGTACGAAGTCGCCCCGGATCTGAGGCCACGGATCACTTGCTCAGGAAAAAGCGGGCCCCGGCGCACGGGTTGCGGCCACGGCCGCCTTCAGTAGTCGCCGTCGTAGCCCCACACGTCGGGGGTGTCACCACAGCAGGCCGGGCACATAAAGCGGCACGAGTTCTCCCAGCCGGTGCACGGCCCAGGCTGGCCTTCTTCACCGTTCTCGTGCGCAAGCATCCCCGGGCAGTACGGGCCCGGTTCAGTGCAGTCGGCCACGGCCACCTGGTGTCGCTCGCACCAAGTGCGCATCGCTGTGTCGAACTGCACGTCACCCCACGTACCACCGTAACGATGTGCGTTGTCCTCCCACGGGCACAGAGCTTCGACTCCCTGGGGAGGGCAGGAGGGCGCGCTGTTGTCCGGGTAGTACATCAACGTGTCGCCACAAGGGAAGGACGTCCAGCGTCGCCCGTCGGGTGTAGGTTCGCGTCGCCGGTGTCATTCGGGACCGCGGTGACCTGCTGCTCGTGCTGCTGTCTCACCAGATGTCCCGCGGTTTGCGTCTCAGTTCGGTGGCATTTCCTCACGCGGCTTCGCCTTCCTGGGCTTCCTCGGGCTTCCAGGTCTGGTCGAACCAGGCGATGAAGTCCAGCACGGTGCCGACACGGGCGATCCTCTCGTGGATGGCTGCTGGTCGTGGCCGGGGAGGATGTCGCCCCGGCTGATGGGATTGCCGCATCCGCAGTTGCACTTGTAGTTGCCCAGGGGGAGTCGAAGCAGGTGATGAGGTTCTGCTGGGCACCGTTCGGGGCGGGCTTGCCGACATAGTGGTTGCAGACCCGGTGCCCAGGGCCAAGGAAGCGGCCTCCGAGAGCCCCCGTTGCTCCAGGTTGTCGAGAACGCGGCAATCGCTTAGCCAGCCGCCCGCGGCGGTAACGAAGCCCGAGCCAACGAGCGCCGCATCTGTCGCGACCGGTTCCCGTGGGCCTGCTGAACCTGCGGCGCGCTCGCACCGGCACCGACAGCTTTGGCACGCCTCGGCGTTCGACGCGCGCCCCCAGACACCAACAGCGTTACCAGCGCGGCAAGTTGTCTTTCCAGTGATGGCGGTGGATCGTTGGTATGTCATCCGGGCGGGAAGGGAGCAGCGCCATGGTCGCGGAGTTTCGGAGTGACGTCCTGGATGCCTCGCAGGTGCGGATATTCTCGGTTCACGGGGACGTGGCCGGTGCCGGATTCCTGATTGCCGCGGACCTGGTGTGCACCTGCGCGCACGTCGTCGAGGAGGCCCTGGATCTCCCGGCGCCCGTGGACAAGGCCCCTGGCGGGTCGGTGGGTCTCGACTTCCCGCTCCTGTCCGTCCGCCCCTCCGCGCGGGCAAGCGTGGTCTCCTGGCGCCACGGGCGAGCCGATGTCGCGCTGCTGCGGCTCGACCGGCCCGTCGAGGGCGCGAGGCCGGTGGGGCTCGTCGACGGCACCGAGGTCTGGGAGCACCCGTTCCGTGCGTTCGGACACCCGGATGGTGCGGATCACGGAGTCTGGGTGCGGGGCACCCTGCGCGCTGGCATGGCTGCGGGGCTCCTGCAGATGGAGGCACACCTGCCCGGGCCCCGTATCACGGAAGGATTCAGCGGGTCCCCGGTGTGGGACGACGCCCAGGGCGGGGTCGTCGGCATGACCGTCGCCGCGCACCGAGGGGAGAGCACCGCCTATTTGCTGCCGTCGGCCGATCTGATCGACGAGCACATCATGCCGGCACGTTGCCCATTCCAGGGCCTGGAGCCCTTCACCGAGGATCAGTCGCAGTTCTTCCACGGTCGTGACACCGACACCACCCGGGTGCTGGAGGCTCTTGAGCAGAGGCCGTTGGTACTGGTGGTCGGGCCCTCAGGATGCGGGAAGTCCTCCCTGGTGGGGGCCGGGGTGCTGCCCCGGTTACGGGACCACGGTGTCGGCGTGTCCGAGTTGCGTCCCGTCCCCGGCGCCCGGGCGACCTCCGTCCTCGCCCACGTGCTGACCGATGTCCTGGAACCGGGGCTCAATGAGATCGAACGCCTCGTCAGGACCGAGGAATTGGCCTGGCTCCTCGCCGACGGCCCGGACATCCTCGCGGCGCTGCGGGGACGGATCCTGGCCCGCGGCCCGAGCGCCGGGCACGTGCTCTTCGTGGACCAGTTCGAAGAGTACGCACGAGCCGTGCCTGACGAGGCGTGCGAGCTGTTCCGCATGCTTTCCGTCCTCGCCGGCCGACGGGGTGCGGCAGCCCTGCGGGTCGTCGCCACGGCGCGTCCCGACTCCCTCGACGCACTGGTGACGGTCGGTACGTCCGACGTCGTCAGTGATGCCGTGCGGTTCCTCGCCCCACTGAGCGACGACGACTTGAGGCTCGCGGTGACTGCTCCTATCGACGCCATGCCGGGGCTATGGTTTGAGCCGGGACTGCCCGAGAGGATCGTCGCGGACGCGGGCGACGAGCCCGGGCGGATGCCGCTGGTCCAGTTCGCCCTGACCGAGTTGTGGCACCAGCGCAGCAGCTCGATGCTCACCCATGCCGCCTACGACGCGTTCGGAGGCATAGCGGGGGCCCTGGTTGGACATGCGAACGGCGTCCACGCCCAGTTGACACGGAAGCAGCAAGAGCTTGCTCCCCGGTTATTCGCGCAGCTGGCCCGGCCGGGTGACGGCGACACCTTCGTCCGCAGGCCCGCCCGCACCACCGATCTCGCTCCGGAACTCCTCGAACTCGTCCGCGAGCTGACCCGATCGGGGAAACTCCTCGTCCTTTCGCACGCCCCGGGGGAATCCGGGCAGGAGGAGATCGTCGACCTGGCACACGAAGCACTGACCGAACTCTGGCCGCTCCTTCGGACCTGGCTGGTGGAGTCCCGGGATTTCCGTGCCTGGCAGGAGCAGCTGCGCGCTGATGTGGGCCGCTGGCAGGCGCAGAGGAGCGATCCTGCGCGTCTGCTCAGCGGCTCGGACCTGGCCGAGGCGGACCTCAAGCTCAAGGGACACAGCCAGGACGTCTCCGCCGAGGAGCGCACCTACATCCAGCTGAGCCACCGCCACTCCCGGCGCAGGATTCGCGCGCGCAGGGCCGCGGTGGGAGTGCTCGCCACGCTCACGGCGCTCTCCGTCGTCCTGGCGCTCTCCACCTGGCGTGGCCTGCAGCGTGCCGAACAGCAGCTCCGCTTCCAGGCTGCGGGCATCCTCGCCCAGGTATCCGAGGCGCGCTCGTCGGACGATCCCGCCACGGCACTGCAACTCGCGCTGGCCGCCTACAACGCCCGGCCGACTGCCACGACCCGCCAGGTCCTGTTGAACCAGTACGTCCGCGGACAGTACCTGCTGGCCAGCCACCCGTCGGTCTGGAAGGGGCGTGCCACGGACATGAGGTCCACCCCGGATGGTCGCGTGCTGGTGGTCACCTCGATGCGAAGCAGCGACAACCCCAGGTTCACCGTGGTCACCGGCGCCCTGAGCGGCACGCCACGCGCACGGGAGCTGAGCGGCGTTCCGAAAGGGCTGGTCCACAAACAGGCCCTCAGCCCCGACGGTCGCTTCTTCGCCGCTGCGAGCTCGTCCGACGTCGTACTCCTGTGGCGACTGGACGGTTCCCTTCGCCCCGAGCAGCTGTCCGTAGTCCACCCGTCGGCCGGAGCGGTGACCAGCACTCTGGATTTCAGCAGCGACAGCAAGCGGCTCCTGCTGACTGTGAAGTCCTCGTCCCGCTGCTCCCCGCTCCCGAAGTGCCCGCCTGCGTTCGCCGAGGCATGGGAGACCGAATCGGGTGCTCGCATCCACGTACCGGACGGACTCGTCCCCGAGAGAGGAGTGCGGGAGGCGGCGTTCACCTCCGACCCGGATTCCGTTGCGACTATCAGCTACACCTCCGGCTTGAAGGGCGAGCGGGTCGAGATCAGAGACCTCCGCACGTCCCGGCTGCGGTACACCGCCACCGTTGACAACAGCTTGGGCTCAGGGTTCAGGCTGGACGCCGGTGGTGAACTCCTCATCCGTCAGGACGGGGACACCGCGTACTCGCAGCCTCTCGGAACCACCCCTGGCCGTCATACCAAGCTGCCCTACGTCACCGGGCTGACGGACAGCACCCGACGCTTCCATGTGTCGTCGGACGACTCCTCGAGCGGCACTGACGCAGGGCTCTACGACGAGAAGATCCTGACCGACCTCGGCACTGGGCAAGCCCATATCGCCCGCATTCCCAGCGCCCGCGACACGGACCTCTCAGGTGCTGGCATCGCGGTGGTGCCCCGCGCCGACGGTGAGGCAGTCGTCCTGGCGCCGCTCGGCACCGCGCTCCTGATCGTGCGCGCAGAACGGTACGACCGCGGACAGTTCACAGCCACGAACAGCAACGCAGCCACCAGCATGTCCCCGGACCGGAGCTTCATGGCCATCGCGGACGCTCGCAGCCTGCAGGTCGTGGACGCGTCCGGCACCCAGCGGCAGTCCGTGCCGCTTCCGTTCATTGCCAACGCGGCGCCCTGGGTGCCCTCCTGGACCGCAGATTCGCAGTGGGTCGTGGTGTGGAGCAGGCAGGGCAACCTCCTCGCCGCGTATCCGGTACGGAACCTGAAGGACAAGGTGCCACTCGACGATGTGCTGCCCGAGGCGAAGGCAGCGGAGAAGGAACAGGGGGCCGAAGACGGCGAGGTGGAGGAAGTCGCTGCCCTGGGTGGCAGCGAGATAGCACTGCTCACGGTCGACGGTCGCCTCGCCCTTATCGACGCCGCCGACGCAAGCCTCCTGACAAAGCCGATCCCCGCCCACCCCGATCCCGACCGGGCCGGCGCCGGTTCCTTCGACGAGGTCTTCACTCGGGGCCGGCTCGTCCCCCGGCCTCACCACCCTGGTCAGGTCGCGGCGGTGACCCGGCGCGGCGCCAGCTTCGGTGACGTCCTGCTGTGGGACCTTCGAGCCTCCCGGCACCTCTCGACCCTGTCAGGGCTCCCGATCGCAGCGATGTTCTCCACCAGCAATGACCCATCGACCGGTCCTCTCGTCTTCGACGAGCGCGGTTCCCGTCTGGCCGTCCAGACCAGCGACAGGAAGGTCCGGGTGTGGGATGTCGACGGGCGCAAGCAGCTGCCCGGCAGCGCGTCCAGCTCCGTGGACGGGTACGTGATCGGCGTCAGTGACGGGGACCGGGTCCTCACCTACAGCAAAGGCCGGGTGACGATCCATGACCTGGCCGATGCCGGCGACTCCGCCACGCTGAACGTTCCTGAAGGAGCGGCTGCCTCCGTGTGGGGAAGCCGCCTGACGGTGTACCTCGGAGAGGTGAAGGAATCCTTCACCTCGCGACGCCGGACCTTCGACCTGCGTCCCGAAACCCAGTTCCGGACCCTGTGCAAAGTCGCGGACCGCGACTACACCCCCGCTGAGCGTGAACTGCTGCCGGACGGGACCCCGGCACAGCCCCCCTGCGCCTGACCTGGAGACGCGAGAAGACCCTGTGACCGAGTCCGGCAACACCGCTGTCCGGCCGGGGTCCTTCCCGCAGAATGACCCGCATGAACGATTCACAGGATTTCGCTCTCTCGGACGGGACCACAGTCCACTTCCTTATCCAGCCCGCGGAGCGTCCCGCCTCCGACGCGGAGCAGGCACCGGACGGCATCGGCCCGCTCGTTCCGGTCGCCAGGCGAAGGCGGACGGCCGCCGCCGTCGCCGCCGACGCACTGCGTACGACGCTGCAACCCCTCGGCTCACTGGTCCAGGACGTGCACGACGCGATCACCACAGGGGCGACCCCACCCGCCGAAGTGTCCGTCACCTTCGGCGTTCAGCTCGGACACGACCTCAAACTCGGCATCGTCAGTGGCAGCGGACAGGCACACCTGACGGTCACCGCCACCTGGAAACCGGAACAGAACCAGACATCCGGGGCCTGACAGCACCAGCGGTGGGCCTCGATCATGCTGTCACCGACAACTCGGGAGCCTCTATGGCCACCATCTGCCCCCCCAGTGCCCCTGTAACTGACCTTGATAGCAGGACAGTTACACGGACACTGGGGGCATGAATGATCACATACTCTTTCGATCACCCGAAAGGGTATGTGATCACCTGAGCTGGGACTCTCAGCATCGCGTCATAAGTGCTGTTCAAAAGCCGTCACTCGCGAGAACATGACGCGGATTCTGAGTACCTACATCGGGGGCGTACCACTCCAAATACCCGCGTGGGCCGGGCTCATGGTGTGGGGTCCGGCGATACCAGACGGTGACGCCGCAGGCAGCGCACCGCGCGGTGTCCTCGTTGCCTGCGAACTGGTGCTGGCGGGTGATGACGGCCAGCTGGTTGCGGATGTCGTGCATGGCAGTACTCCTCTCTGCAGGCCCAGCACCACACCCTGGTCGACGCGGTGTTCGGCACAGGAAGGAGACATCCCCGGTTGCGGCCCAGAGCCGCAACCGGGGATGTCTCGATCACACGACCGCCGTGTCCTGGCCCGGCAGCACGAGGAGCCGCACACCCAGAGCGTGCTCTTCCACCGGAATCCCGAGGCCGGTGATCGCGCCGAGCACCTGCTGCGCTGTCTCCTCCCCCAGCTCCTTGATCGCGTCACGGTTGTTGGTGCCGAGAAACTGGCAGACGCCGTGCTCCTGTTCGACCTCGATGTTGAGCCGCACGCGACCGCCGTCGTCGAGCACACCGACGAAGACGTCCAGGTCAAGCGTGTCCGCGTAGTCAGCAATGCAGTTGTTGAGCTGTGATCCCCACCGGGCCAGGGTGTCCGCATCCCGGGCGACGACGAGCCGGTACTCGCCGACTCGAAGGCCGTTGAGCTTCGACGTGACCGCCGCGGACCAGGCCGCCCGATCCCGATTGCGGGCGAGGCGCTCCTGGCGGTGGCGTTCAGCCCGCGCCTCGTATTCGCGCAGCTCTGCCGTCATCAGCTCCCGCCGGTGCTCAATCAGGAACTCGTCGGCGGCCTGTCTGAACTCCGGGTCCTTCCACCGTTCCCAGGTAGCGACCGGCAGGTCAGGGTCTTCGAGCTGAGGTTCCCCCGCTGTGTGGGAGTGGATGACTAGCTGGTCATGGCGGGTTGACGTGGTTTCAGGTTCACTGGTTCGGTCGCTGCCTGGTCGG
>NZ_JBHJWQ010000053.1:0-29376 GCF_042266885.1 Streptomyces sp. NPDC056061
CGCCGACCAGGCAGCGACCGAACCAGTGAACCTGAAACCACGTCAACCCGCCATGACCAGCTAGTCATCCACTCCCACACAGCGGGGGAACCTCACTTCCGCCGGGACCCATCCGGAAGCTAGGCGGCCCTTGCCGACGATGGCGCCAGACGTAAAGGGTGTTCACCGAGATGCCCATGTACTCCGCGGCGTTCTGCACGTTCAGGAAGGCAGCCTCAATGGCAGGCTTGGACTGGTTTCGCATCGCGTGTCTCCGAGGTAAGCGCCGCCGAAGCAGCGGACGTTCCGTCCCGTCTTCTGCGCGCCGAGATGCCGCGCACGTCTACTAGACGATCAAGTCCGATGTGTTCGGTCGCACGTTGTGGCCAACTGGAAGGCGGGCGTGCTGGCCTTTCGCGACGCTGGTGGCGGCGTGCCGCAGCAGTGGCATGCTCCTCGCTATGTATGAAGATCCGCATGACAAGACAACGCTGGGGCTGTGGGGACGCATAGCGTGTGCCTGGGCGGTCGCTTTCGCCGTGCTCCATTTTTACTGGGCGCTGGGCGGAAGTTGGGGCCTCAGCGTCTCGGCGGGACCCTTGGCCGAGGAACGCCCCGGGTGGTTCGTGGTGGTGGGCTTGTGGGGCGTGGGATTGCTGTGCCTTGTCGGCGGTGTGCTGGGATGGCTTCTTGCCAGGCCGCGGCCTCGTGGTCTGGCAGGACGGGTGGTCAAGGCTCTGGGGTGGTGTGCCTGCGCTGTGCTGCTAATACGTGGCCTCGCCGTCGAGGTGCTGCTGCTGACCGACGTCGCGGACTCGGAAATAAACGTAAGCCCGGAACAGCGACTGTGGACGTTGCTGCTGTGGAATCCCTGGTTCCTGGTCGGTGGTCTCGTCTTTGGTTTGGCCGCACGGAGGTCCCGGACGCACGGATAGCTTGAGTAGCGGCGTCGCCTGAGGGTGCGTTGGGATTACGAACGGGGTGTCCAAGATCGTGGCGTGAACGACGAACTGGACACCCTGCTGACCGCGCTGTACGTGAAAATCGACGACGAACTGGAGACCAACCGATGGATGGGCAGGCCGCCGAAGCTCGCTGATGCCGAGGTGGTCACGCTCGCGGTCGCGCAGGCTCTGCTGGGGTTCCACTCCGAGGCGCGCTGGCTGCGGTACGCGAGGCAGCACCTTGTGCCGATGTTCCCGTACCTGCCACAGCAGTCCGGGTACAACAAGCGCCTCAAGACAGCATTGCCGCTGGTCAAGAAGGCAATACGGATGCTGGCGGTGGATACGGACTTCTGGTTCGACAACCACTGGATCGTCGACTCGACGCCGGTGCCGTGCGGGATGTCGCGTCCGACGGTGAAACGCTCGGAGATGGCGGGCTGGGCCGGATACGGGTACTGCGCCTCCCACTCGCGGTTCTTCTGGGGCCTGCGCCTGTACCTGGTCTGCACCCCCACCGGCATGCCGATCCTGTGGGCGCTCGCCAACCCGAAGATGGACGAGCGCGAGGTCTTGCAGGCCACACCACCGCCCCGCCCGCGCTCGCGGGCGGGGCGCCCCGTTTCAAGAGAGGAAACCCTCATGACCGACGCTTCTCGCCGGACCCTGCGCACCGTCGTGCAGACCGCGCTCGCCCTGGCCGTCCTGCTCCCCGCCATCGTCGACGCGTCCGGCGTCCCGGCCACCCTTCCGTGGGTCGCCGCGGCCCTCGCCGTCGCCGGCGGCACCGCCCGAGTGATGGCGCTGCCCGGCGTGCAGACTCTGCTTCCGTCGTGGCTGCGCACCACCCCGAGTCGCGACGACGAGCTGCTCGCTCTCGACCGTGACCAGGACGGTCGCCCGTGACCGACCCGACCCCGGGCGACGTCGCCCTCGAACTCGAAAGGCTACGTGGCGTCGTCGAGGCAGGGTTCGCCCGCCTCGACGGCTCGCTCGCCCTGCTCGTGCAGCGCAGCGACCAGGTCGACCGGCAGCTCGCCGACCACGAAGCCCGGCTCGACAACCTCGAACGCGCCCGCTGGCCGTTGTCGAGCGTCGCCGCCCTAACTGCTCTCGCTGCTGTCGTCGTCTCCGTTATCGCTCAGTACCGGTAGGAGGTTCAACCACGGAGGGACCAGGCTCTACCCCGCTGGGGTGAGCATTAGCGTCTGCTGTACAGGAACCTGGAAGTTCAGAATCTCGCCACCGGGGGACTCCAACTGTTGCAGCGCCTTTTGTGCTGATGCGGCAAGCGCACGCGCAAGCAGCGGCGGCACGGCATTACCGATCTGCTTGAGCATCTGCCACTCACTGGATTGGAACACGAATCCATCATGGAAAGACTGCAGACGTGCCGCTTCGCGAACCGTGATCCATCGCTGGAACTTCGGATGTACCCATTCGGACATGTCACGGTGCATCTGCGCGAGAATGGTGTAGGCGGGCTTATCAGGATGCAGGCGCCGCCACTTCTCAGGGCGCGCACCATTCCAAATCTCCTTGGGCAAGGAGTCAGCCTTTGCCCCGGGCGCCAAGAGGGCAATTAGCTTACTGCGACGCTCCTGAATTTCCTTCGTGTGATGGTTATAGAGAGCCTTTGCCCCGCCGGCCATTTTGAGCTTGTAATCTTTACTGTACCAGCGACCGTCACGATCGATCCTCAACTCGTCCAAGACTGAACTCGCAACGCGCGATCTGGGGTAGCTCACTGGTTCGTAGTGCACAGCCGTGGTTTCCGGGATATCACGGATGGCGTCATTAACTGTGCATTCCGTAAGCTTCTCGCCTGCGAGTGCCGCCTCCAGGAATGCTTGAGCATCCATTCCGAGATCCAGACCGTCACGAACCCCGAAGAAGATCGCTCGACGCCGCAATTGCGGGACTCCGAAGTCGCTTGCGGCGACAACGGTCACACCGCAGTTAGAATACCCGGCCTCAGCGAAAGCAGCGAGGACTTCCTTCTTGAACCTACCCTTTGCAAGTAGGAGCATATTCGGGACGTTTTCCATAAGGAAGACTTTGGGGCGCAGTTCCTTCAGCACGCGAACGTACTGCGCATACAGCTCATTGCGAGGGTCGTCGAGAATGCGAGTGCCAATTTGGCTGTACCCCTGACACGGTGGGCCCCCGAAGAGCATATCGATGTTGCCCCGCTTAACTTCGCCGAACCGTTCACGCTCCCCTCGCCAAGCCTCCGAAGAGGCATTAAGGAAGTCGTGCACATCCCCCTCGAAAAGGGGAACGTCCGGGAAGTTATGCCGGTAAGTGACCGCCGCGAACCGGTCCAATTCGACTGCGGCCTCGACTGAGAAGCCTGCCAGACGCACCCCCTCGCAGAAGCCTCCGCAACCTGAGAACAGCGAGACGGCTCGGTACATCGACATGCCTTCCACCCTTCGTTACTGCCCAGACCGCAGCCGTTCGGGCCGGACGAAGCCCACATCCTAGCCGGACACCGGCGGATGTGACTTATATTCCGTGGTTCCGGATGCGGCATCCGTCTACGGTTCGTTGGGTGCTCGACCTGCGATCATCCTTCGGCCTCGCTGTACGAGAAGCGAGGGTCAAGCTCGGCTGGTCGCAGGAGCGGTTGTCGGTCGAGTCGGGACTTGACCGCACCTACGTGAGCGGCTTGGAGCGCGGGCGCCGAAACCCATCCCTTCAGACGCAAGCGCGGCTCGCTGATGCCCTCGGCACACCCCTGTACGTGTTGGTTAAGCAGGCCGAGGAGAGTGCAGATGCCGTTCGCCTTCAGTGAGGTTAAAACTAAGGCCCTGAAGGACGAGGATCGCTGTATCACGGATCTGCGTGACGCCCCCATCAAAAACCGGAAGACCAAGTTTCGTCTGGCTCAGCAGAACATGCTGGCATACACGTTCCCCTCTTTCATCCCGGGATTCGCCGCAGCCGGCATCAATGGGATGCCGTACGACGAGATCATCGCCCGACCTCTAGAAAACGCTAAGAGGGAGGGCGAGCTGCTACATGACGTCGATTTCTCGGTCTCATCCTCTGCCGAAGCCAAGGTGGCGGGGGACATATTCGAGATCGTCTCATCTTCCGTCATGTGGAATGCCGCCGCCCGATGGAATAAGTACATGACGACCGGCCAGTGGGCGGCCAGCCCAAAGTACGCTAGGCCTAAAGTCCAGCCGTCACCGTCACGTCAGGTCGCCGTGCTGAACCTACCGCGGGATTACGACTGGGTTCAGCTTCTCGTGCCTGAGGCGCGGGATAAAATTGCGGCAATTCGGCAGGGACTCGGAGACAAGAAACTTGGGCTCCCGACCTCGACTCCCGACCTCGCGATGGTCGTGGTGCCGGAAGAGCTTCGGGAACTTGATCTGTGGTCCACGGAGCTGCCCAACTTGGGCCACCCTGCCCAGGCCGAGCTGAGGGAAGCACACAAGCTCATTCAGGGGCGTGTTGAACCTGGCGAGATCATTCTTGCGGTGGCTTTCAAGAAGAGTCTCCGCAGCGACAGGCTGTACCAGCCGCTCTACGAAGCCAATGTGATGCAGCTTCTCCTCGAAGGGAGACTGGGGGCGCCACGCGTGGATTTCGAGGTGCACACGCTCGCACCTGAGGGCACCGACGCAGTCAACACATATACCGCGGCGTCGCTCTACGCAGTTGCGGAGGACCGCGAGGATGTCCACAGGGCAGTTCGAGAGCTTTATGTTCCGTCCACGGCCTCGGACATAGTGAAGCGGGTTTTCGGCTTCCTCAATGAACGAATGTCTTTGGTCGACGCCGCATAAGAGTGCGGCTCTTGATGCCGACGTCGCTACCCAGGCACGCTGACAGCTGAACGCAGAGCGCCCCCGCCCCGGCCTAGTGCCGGGGCGGGGGCGCTCTTTGTTGTTGCAACCCGGCCCTACGCTGCGGCGACCAGTTCCCGGGCGCGCTCGTTGAAGTCGGCGACAAGGCGGTGCGTGCCAAACGGCTGCATCCGGCGCTGCAAGTCCTGCACAGCCTCGACCGCCCGCGAGCTCTTGACCTGGCGCGTCAGGGACAGCGTTCGCAGTCCCGCTGAGTGCGCCGCTTCGAGGTCATTCCGCTGGAGATGCGAGACAGCGAGGGCAGCCTGCGACATCGCGCCGCGGCGGGCCCGCTGCTGCTTGCGGGCATGGTCAATGGACTGTTGTGCGTGCTCCTCGGCTGCGGCTGCGTCGTTGAGGTCGCGGAAGGTGTTCGCGTGCTCGCCATGCAGGTACGCAGGGTCGATGAACGCCGCCCACTCCGGTTCGTTCTTGAGCTGTACCCGGCTGTACGCCGCTTCGGATTCAGCCACCGCTCGGGTTGCGGCGGAATTTTCGCCAAGCTTGGCGAGGGCCCGAGCCTCAAGTGCCCACAGATCAGCCATGCACGCGGGCGATGTGTCCTTGCCGAGTCCGGCTCGACCTGCCTGCGCGAGCCGCCGGCCCTCCGTGGGGTTGCCGAGCAGAGTGGTCTGATCGGCCATGCCGGCGAGGACGTGTGCACCGAGGGCTGCGTTACCGGATTCTTCCGCAAGCCGAAGCGACTGGATCAAGTAGCGCTGCGCGGTCCCGTGCTCTCCGTTGTCGTAGCTCATCCAGCCGAGCAGATATGTCTGCTCAGCCGCCGCCTCGCACAAGGCCCGCCGAACGTCCTCAGAGTGGGTCTCACGCAACAGTGGGTAGACATGCTGGTTCATGTACTGAGCCAGGATGAGACGTCCCGAGCCGCCGCCTTGCAGTACGTCCATCTTCTGGAACTCGCCGAACATGTTCTTGACGGCGGACACGTCTTCAAGGCGGACGCGCCGGCCCGGCTCGGGCTGCTGGTCAAGCGTGTTGAGTAGCCAGTCTCGCGACGGCCCCACAGCGGCGACGGCGGCAAAGGGCGCCGCTGCCAGGAACTTTCGACGGTCCACGTCGGCCCTCCCCAAATCGGCAACGGCTTCAACCGTAACGGCGAAAGAAGAGTTGTAGGCGAGCGAGCGGTCGGCCGTTCCGCCTTCGGGAAAGCCCAAATCGTACGTAGTGACCCGGAACCCAACCTTCGCCGAGATGACGTCGGCGATGATCTCGGGCACGGGCGGGCGCGGCTGAAGTCCGTTCAGCCATCGCCGGACAGCCGTAGCGTCGGGCTGGATGTGCGGCTGACCCCATACCTGAGCTGCGGTTTTGATCTGGCGAGCCAACTCCTTGTTGCTCATGCCGGATCGCTCAAGCCACCCCGCTAGATCAGTGTTCGGCGACGTCATGCTCGGTACCTACCCCTTCGACAGGCGCGGTAGTTCAAGTGCCACCCTTTGCCACCCCCCATGACGGTACCCCCGCTATCTGCCTCGCGGTTGCCTAGTTGCTCGAACCAACGGTGCAGGCAAGGGGGTTGAACTCATGCCGAGATCGGTGGCGCAGCGGTTCCCGCGAGTAGACGGCGCGGTACCCGAGGCCCGCTCCTTCTTAGGTGGCGTGCTGGAGCAGTGGGAGATTACCGACCGCTCCGACGACGCGGTGCTCTGCCTCTCAGAGCTTGCGACCAACGCGGTACGGCACGGCGCGCGCGGTGGCTTTCTCGTCGAGGTCTCTCTCGACGACGGGCGCTTGCGTGTCGAGGTGCACGACGCAGGGGCGGGGAATCCCCGCCCTGGGCGGCCAAGTCAGGACGACACCGACGGCCGCGGGCTGCTCATCGTGTCGTCACTGGCGGACGGATGGGGGGTGACGCCGCACGCCCCGTGCGGCAAGACCGTATGGACGGAGTTCAAGACGGACGAGAGCAAGACACCGATCGGCGTGACCCCATGCTGATCGAGATCGCGCCCGAGCCGACCGCCGGCCTGCTGGCATCGCTCGGGGCTTGGTTCTGGGTCGACCCCACCGAGGCCGGGCTCGTTGCCTTCCTCCTCTTTGCCCATCCTCCCGCCCGCAGGGAGGGTGAGTCGCCGGGATCCATTGAGGGACACATGCGCGGCCTCGCCTTGGCTCTGGAGCTCGCCCACCCCTCGAACCTGCTCCCCGACATCGGGCCCCGACTCGCCGTTCACGGACGGTCCGCGCTCCTGAGTCTCGATGGTTGCCGGACTTCACTCCACGTCCCGGTCACCACCGAGTGGTCTCGGTTCGTCACTGGCGGCGCAACGGTAGCGGTCGCGGTCGGCCTTGATCCCCTGCTACCGCGCACGCCGTTCGCCGCTGCCAGAGCGTACGTATCGGAAGGGGCACAGCACGGACGGCTGTACCTCGGCAAGACCCGAGCTCTGCCCGCCCGCAGGTTCACCGGAGCAGGCGGCCCGCCCGTCTGACAGCCACGGGCCGCCTCTCACACCACCACACCCAAAGACCCGACGGCCGCGGTCACGGCCGTCGGGCAGCGAAGCCAACAGCTGACTAGGAGCTGATGACGACATGCGCGACCTTATCGCCTGTCTCTGGATCTGGTTAGGGCCGGGCATCTGCCGGACCCTCCGCACCACGCGCCAGCGCTTATCCGAGTGCCGCAGGCGCCCCGCGCCCCCCACGCGTCTTCCCTCGGCCCTCCCGCCGACTCCCGCATACGCCCGCCGGCCGCTCCCCTCCCACGTGCGCGCCCGCCTGCTGCCGATCGACTGCCACGCCTACTTCTTGCGCCCGTATGTGCAGCCATACGCCCTGGTGGTCCACCGTGGATAGCGCCGCCGTACTCGCGCGGTGCGGGATCTGCGAGGCGCTCGTGCCGTACGACGACATCGAGACCGGAACGTTCGTTTGGTTCGATGGTGACGGCCGCGAACGGATCGCGAGACGGCGTTCTTGCCGTGACGTCGTCGCCTGCTACCTCCGGACCGGAGACCCGATCAATTGGCAGCGCCTCGGGGGCTCGCTGCCCGTGGGCGTCGAACCTCCCCCGGGCGCCCCGCTGGCCAAGTGCACCGTCTGCAACGTCGCTGCGCGAGTGGACGATCTCGACATCGCCCGCGAGCTCGATGACGTCGATGGTGTCTGGTTCTCCTCCGTCGTCTGCGCGGATGAAGACGCCTGTTACGACCGACAGATGCTCTACCCGTACCGGCCGGAGCTCCCCGAGTGAACCGCGCCCGGACAGCAGTCGGCCAAGCGCTCACCCGCCGTCCGGGCACCGCTCCACCCCTCGCCGCGCTAGCGGCGCCCATGGCGACCATCCGGGTCAGGGTCGCACCAGAACTCCCGCGTCGGGGGGCGGCTCGTCGCCCCCCGACGCGGGGCACCGCCTCGGCGCGGCCTTGTCGCCAAGCTGAGGAGAACTCACCGTATGGCAACTCAGAGCATGTGACCGTTGACCAGAGATCAGGAGACTCGATGACCACCGCAGTAGCACCGTGGGGGATCAAGCGCTTAGCGCTGTACCCCAGCGTCACCGAAGTGCCGTACGTCCGAACGGAGATCGACCCGGACACCCAGACGACCCGCTACTTCGACGCGAACGGCAACCGTGTCGAGATGGGTGGGCACGGCACCGGAACGGCCACGGCCAACCAGACCTCGACGTCGTCCGACGGCGGGGGCCCCAACCCGCCCCCGCCCGCCGACTCCGACCTCACCGACGACAGCGACTCGGACTGACATGACCGATGCACCGGTTCTCGTCGTCACCGCGCTCGGTGACATCACGGCGGATCTGGTGTTGGACGAGCTGTGCGGCCGGGGTGTCCCGGTCGTACGGCTCGACCCCGGCGCCGACTTCCCAAACACCGCCAGCATGAGTGCTCGGATCGAGCGGGGCGCCTTCACCGGGGATCTCAACACCTCGACTCGGCACCTCAACCTGTCCGGCGTCCGCTCTGTCTACTGGCGCCGCCCGAGCCCCTTCAGCGACCCGCAGGCGGCCGAGACTCCCGAGCAACGGTTCGGGGTTGAGCAATCGCGCCGCGGCTACACAGGGGCCCTGACCGCGCTCCCCGGGGCCTTGTACGTCAACCACCCATCACGGAACCGCGATGCGGAGAACAAGGCACGACAGCTCGCCGCCGCCGCACGCCTCGGTTTCACGCTCCCCGACACCCTGATCACGAACGTGCCTGCGGACGCCCGGAAGTTCGCGGCCGACCACGGAACCGTGATCTACAAGCCCGTTCACCGCGTACACCTCGCCGGCGAGGACGGACGGAACCGAACCGTTTGGGTACGCACCGTCCAAGCTGACGAGCTCGACGACTCGATCGCCCTGTGCCCCCATCTCTTCCAAGCCTGCGTGCCGAAGATCGCCGACATCCGCCTCGCCGCCATCGGGGATGACGCATTCGCGACCCGGATCGACACCGAAGGCGACCACCTCGATTGGCGTCAAGACCAAAGCCTGATCACCTGCTCCCCGATCCCGGTCCCCTGTTCCGTTCGCGAGGCTGTACGCGCGTTCCTTCATGCGTTCGGACTCAGCTTCGGCGCTTTTGACTTCGCCCTCGACTCGGACGGTCGATGGTGGTTCCTCGAATGCAACCCGAACGGGCAGTGGGCGTTCGTCGACGAACCCACAACCCGTGCCATCGCGAGCGCACTCGCCGACACCCTCCAGAAGGGCGCCCCGCATGACCAATGAAACCGCCGCCGCGCTACGCCGCCGACTCGTCGAGCAGCTCGTCGCCGACGGCGTGCTGCACGACGCCGAGGTGCGACGGGCGGCTGAGACCGTCCCTCGTGAGGTGTTCCTCGGCCCCGCGATCTACAAGCCGAGCAGCCCCCCGGGCGTCACGGTCTGGACCCCCACCCGCCGCGACGACACCCCCACCGACGAATGGCTGCGCCTCACCTACCAAGATCAGACGTGGGTGACTCAACTCGACGGCGTGCTCGCCGAGGACGCCGCCGGCCCCGTCACTGGAGGTAGTCCGACCTCGTCCTCGACCCTGCCCAGTGTCATTCTCTGGATGATCGAGCAGGCGGGCGTCACCCGGGGAAAACGCGTGCTGATCATCGGCGCCGGAACGGGCCTCTCGACCGCCTTCGTCTGCGAGGTGGCCGGCGAGGACAACGTGACCTCGATCGAGACCGACGCCGCCGCGGCAGAACGGGCTCGAAAGGCCCTCGCCGAGGCTGGCTACGCCCCGACGCTCATCACCGCCGACGGCCTACGCGGCTACCCCGACCGAGCCCCGTACGACATCGTGATCGCGTTCTGCTCGATGCGACACGTCCCCTACAGCCTGCTACAGCAGATCGAGGTCGGGGGAACCCTGCTCGTCACCCTCGCGGGGTGGGGAGTCGCACACGGCCTCGCTCGCCTCGCGGTCGAGGCGGACGGCGTCGCTGAGGGCCGCTTCCTGCCCGGATACACCTCGTTCATGATCGCCCGTCCCCACGATCGGCCGCCGCACGGACCGTTCGAGCTGCTGCCCGGGGATGAACGCCCGAGCCGGATCGACCCTGCTCTGCTCGACGACTGGACTGGTCGATTCGTCGCACAGCTCGCCGCGCCCTCGGCCGAGCGCCTCGGCGCCGGGGCCGAGCAGATCCTGCTCGACGTCGCCACCGGCTCGCAGGCACGGACGCGCCGGGCGGACGATGGCGACGGGTGGACCGTCATCCAGCGCGGACCGATCAAGCTCTGGAACGTGGTCGAGGACTCCATCGCGTTGTGGGAGAGCCAAGGCTCGCCGCACCTGTCCGGGTTCGGAGCGACGATCACGCCGGACACGCAAAAGGTCTGGCTCGGCGAACCGCAGGGTCCGAGCTGGACCCTGCCCATCTAGCGAGTCAGAACGTGGGATGACACCGCCCGTCGACGCATAGGCGCTCGGCGGGCGGCGTCATGCCTGTCACGCGTTGTCGCTCGACGGCGGCTCGGCAGCGACCCCGAGGTGCCGGTGCAGGTGGGCGCGGGCGACCCGGTACTGCCGCCCATGCCGCAGAACGGGCACCGGATAGCGCCCGCAGCGAGCGAGCGTGTATCCCGTTGTGCGGCCCAGTAGGAGGGCCCGGTTCGCTGTATCCAGGGTGACGGCGACCGGTAGCGCCATGAGTTCCTCGTGCGTCATCCCATGCTCGTCGATGCTCATCCTTCCCCCCTCGCTGTTCCGGCGGACAGGCTCTGACCTGGCCAACCGGCATTCCTGGTTGAGATCAACAACGTAACGACAGCCGTTGACATTGCGCAAGCGGCAAAGTTGACTGTGCCGTATGCACAATCACCTCACGGCAAGCGACACCATCGGCGAGCAAGTCCGCCGGCACCGAGACCGCCTCGGGATCACCCGGGAGCAACTCGCCGCCGAATGCGCTCGCCTCGGCGCGATCGGGCTCACGTACGCCGCGATCGTCAGCATCGAGTCGGGCAGGCGGAAGCCGGACGGCCGCCGTCGCCGCGAGGTGACGTTCGACGAGCTGCTCGCGCTCGGCCTCGCCCTCGCCGTCCCCCCGCTGCTCCTCGCCCTCCCTGTCGGGACCGAGGAGACCGTTCCGACCGTTCCGGCCGCCGACCCGCGCTCGCCGCACACGGTGTGGCGGTGGTGGACGGGCGAGGAGACGCCGACGCTCTCGGGCCCGGTCGACGGCCGGTATTACACCGACCCCCGGTCCATCACCGAGGGCGGCCCGAAGTGGTCGGCCGCATGGGCTCAAGCGGCGTACACCGCGTCGCTGTACCCCGAGTTCGAGCGCCGCCGATTCGCCGTCGACAAGGCGCACCGACGCGCCCAGCGAGCCAACGACGAACCCGTGCGAGACAAGGAGCGTGCCACCGACACCCAACAGGACTACTACGAGCACCTCGAACAACTCGCCTACCACATCGACGACATGACCCGAGCAGGTCTCACGGTCCCTCGCCTACCGGCGATCTGGATCGAGGACATGAAGGGGCTCGCGATGCTCGACAACCCCGACTCGGTAACACCGGAAGAAGACGACTAGATGAGTGGAACGATCACGAAACGCTGCGGATGCCGCGACGCGGCAGGCCGACAGCTCAACGGCTCTTGCCCCAAGCTCACACAGCGAACCCACGGCCTGTTCAGCCTGAAACTGGAGCTGCCGCCCCGCGAGGACGGCACCCGCCGCCGATTCCGGCGCAGCGGTTACAAGACCAAGGGCGACGCGCAGACTGACATCAACGCCCTGGCGGCGCTGCTCGACATCGCCGACAAGAAGTCCGACCCCGACGGGCGTCGCCGGATCGCCGACCTGCTCGAAACGGTCGCGGCGAGCGGCGAGGACATCCCCGACTACGACGAGACGAAACGCCGTTTCGCGACCGGGCAGTCTCTGACCCAGCACATGACCGTCGCCGAGTGGCTCGACACGTGGCTCGCCGGTAAGAAGGCACTGCGCAAGAGCGGTGAGACCCGGTACGAAGTGGACATTCGGTGCCACCTGAAACCGCGGATCGGGCACATCCGCCTTGACCGCCTCACCGTGCAGCACCTCGACGAGATGTTCGTCGGCATTGCCGAGACCAACGCCGACATTCACGACGCGAACATGCAGCGCCGCGCGGCCCTCGACGAGCTGAAAACGATCCCGTGGAAGGGGCTGGAGAACCGCGGCCGACGGAAGTTCCTCAAGAGCGCCATTGACGAGATGCCCCCGTTCCGACGCATCACCGGCCCGTCGTCACAGAAGCACGTGCGTGACACGCTGCGCGCCGCCCTCAACACCGCCATTGCGCGGGGAGCGATCATCTTCAACCCCGCCTCGTACGTCGAGCTCACTCCGGCCAAGCGGCCAAAGGCGATGGTGTGGACGCCCGAGCGGGTCGAGGCATGGGTGCGGACTGGTGAACGACCCTCGGCCGTCATGGTGTGGACACCCGAACACGCCGGGCAGTTCCTCGACTTCCTAGCCGAGTCGAAACACCGACTGCTGCCGCTGTTCCACTTGATCACCTTCCGGGGTCTGCGGCGCGGTGAGGCGTGCGGCGTCCGGTGGGCTGACTACTCGGCAGAGAGTCGCTCGATGACCATCGCCACACAGCTTGTGCAGGACGGATGGGAGGTCATAGAGAGCCTGCCCAAGACCGACAGCGGCGAACGCGCGTTCTCAATCGACGGGTACACCGCCGAGGTGCTCGACGCCCACCGAACCAAGCAGGCCGCCGAGCGCTGCCAGTGGGGGGCCGCGTGGATCGAGTCCGGCCGGATGTTCACACAGGAGGACGGCGAGCGGATTCACCCCGGTTGGCTGACCGACCAGTTCGAGCGGCTCGTCGAGCTGTCCGGACTGCCGCCGATCCGACTGCACGATCTGCGGCACGTCGCCGCCTCGCTCATGCTCGCCGCCGGCGTCGACGTCAAGATCGTGTCTGAGACCCTCGGCCACAGCGACAGCCGGATCACGCGCGACATCTATCAGTCGGTCATGCCCAAGGCCGCCGCCGAGGCTGCCGAGGCAACCGCCGCCATGGTTCCGCGTGGCGCCGCCCGCCTACCCCAGCAGCGGGCGGTCGAAGTGGCTCCCGAGCAGGATGGCCACACAGCGGCCACACATGAGGGCGCGAAGATCATCGCGTTCCGACCCCGTCTCGTCGGGGCATAAGAAAAACCCCAGGTCACGGCGAGTGAGTCCTAGGGTTCCTCTAGAGCCGCCTTCGGGATTCGAACCCGAGACCTACGCATTACGAGCCCGCTAGGGATCATGCCGGGCCGTGCCGCGCGATCTTGTCAGATCCCGTTTTCCCAGATCAGAGCGCCTTTGGCCGTCCCGCTGCTCGCGTCCCATGCTGCACTGTCCAAAGGCGTCCGCGATCCCTTTGCGCGCCCCTGGTCGCCAACGATGACGCTCCAGTCCCGGACAGCGGCCCCAACTCCCCACCTGCAGCCGGGTTGTCACCATCGGACAATGCGAGCAGGGGCTCGGCGCCATCGCTTCATTCGCTCGTGACGTTGTCCGCCTCGTGAGCGCGCTGCGCAACCCGAGCACGCACGTCCGGAGAGGACGGCTGACGTGCTGATCAACCAGCCCGGGAATCAGGGCTGCTTGGCGCCCTTCGTCGTGGTACGAGGGTTCGGTACCGAGTTCTGGTCCGCAGCCTTCCCCTTTCCGTCCAGCCCAAGGGACTGCTTGATGTTCTCGAAGTCGACGTCCGGGGTGCCGATCCTGGCCACCGTATGCCCGTGCGAGGTCAGCATGGCCTCGGCGAACGGGCTGTCCAGGGTGGCGACGCGGGTCCACGAGCGGACCTCTGCCAACGGAACAGACTGAACGATCTCGAAGTCGACCAGAAGGTCCGGGATATCGAGGTACTTGGGCAAGATCCGGTAACGGGCGCTGTTGCCGCGGAACATCCCCAGAGCCGCGTTTCGCTCCCTCCCCGTGCCGGGGGATCCGGCTTTGACCCAGCGAGCCATCAAGGGTGCTTCGCTCAACGGAACCGCCTTGGCGAGACGCACTTACTCTGCCTTGGCCGCACGATTGCCACCGGAGGGCAAGTCCTCGTAGAGGTCGCACGCAAGCGTGAGGACGACCTACCAGCCGTCCTGGGAGTCCCGCAGAACGTCTGCGGCGGTCACGTGCTTCGTGACCGGCGGCATCAAGTACATCCGGGCGGTCGACGCGTGTCCCATCACACGGTCCTCGGAGGAACCGAGCGCTGCTCCGAGGGCCTCGACCGCGTTCTCCTTCAGCCAGGCTGCCAGGCGGTGCACGAGGGCGGGGGCGATCTGGCTGCGGTCGACAGCCTCGAGCCGGTTCCAGTTCGTGGCGATCTCGTCCCGCAGGAATCCGCGCACGTGCTCGTCCACGAGGGCGGTGATGTGCCGGGTGAGGGCCGGGACACCGGACTCAAGGCCGTCCCGTATTGCGGTGACGGCATCGTCCAGCCGGTTCTTCGGGACCACCTGGATGAGCGGTGGCTTCGCCAAGTCGCCTACCTGCTCCGCGAGGCCGGTGCAGAAGACGACCGGCACCCAACGGGTCTTGGCGATCCGGTCGTACAGTTCACGGCCCTGCAGGTTCGGGTGCGCGGGAGAGCCACCACGTGTCGCGTCCCTGACGTCCAGCACGACCAGATCGAACGCCTGGGATTCCAAAAGGCGTTCGGCTTCGTCGAAGTCGTTCTCGACGTGGATGTCGAGCCTTCCGAGATCCGAGAGCTCCTCGACAAGCATCTCGGACAGTTCCTCCGCAATGTCCACCTCGTCCTCGACGATCAAGGCCCGGTACACCGCGCCCCGTCCGTCACCCAACTCTCCTTCTCAGTCTTGCCCTGAACGTGGCTCCGGCGAGGGGCCCTGGCGTCACCAGGGACAGGTCGCCGTCGGAGAAGTCCTTAACGACGCTGCCGGCGATGCTGAGGCCCAGCCCGATGCCGTCCTCCTTGTCGCTGAAGTACGTGTCGAAGATCATCTCTTGGATCTCCTCACGTACTCCGGGGCCGCTGTCGCTCACGTCGATGTCGACCTCGTCCTGGGGCGTCCGCCTCGTCTCAATGAGGATGGTGCGCTCCTTCCCCTCGGGCAGGGTGGAGAGCCAGTAGATCGAGTTCCCTACGAGGTTGTGGACCACCTGCGAGATGTCACCGGGGTCAGCCGTCACTGTCACGTCCTCGCCGCCGACGGTGACGGTGATGCCGTTCTTCTCCAGCGTGCCCTCGTGGACCGCGACGGCCTCGTCGATCGCCGCTTGGAGGGACAGGGCGCGGGGGCGGCCTCGCCGCCGGCCGCTCAGCGGCTCGACGCGGGTGAAGAGTCGGTCCAGAGCCTGTTCCTGCGCGGTGAGGTCGACGTGCATCTTCGTGAGAGCGGAGGCGAGCTGTTCGTCCTCGTCGCGCTTGCGGCCTGCCAGCTTGTTCAGACGCGCTCAGCACCTCCAGGACGTCGTCCCCGTCCTCGGCGATGAGGCGCCCGTGAAGGACGTCGCCCTCCACTCGAACCTGGTCAGCCGCTGCGTCTCACCCGTCAGCCTCATGCCTGAACCGTACCGTCGTGTCGAGAGCCTTGGGCCTGGGAGTCGATCAGAATGCGTGGAGGTACACCCGGGCCTTTCCGCCTGCCATGTCGTACACGTAGACGTCGATCCACTGGACGCTGCGGCGTCGGTAATCCTTCACGCACGGCGGGCACACTCCGGCCCAACGGGCACCCTTCAGCGTCTGCGGCTCTGGCAGACCCAAGTGCCCGAATAGTTCTCGATTCGGCGGAACGTCCACGGCTTTGGTGCGGATCGGTTTCTCGGAGCGAAGGTCTTCCGCGATCTGCACGGCCTTCGCCGCGTCGGTGACGAAGGAGAGAAGGTAGACGTCCTCTTGAGGGTTGGCCTGAACCGCGCCCTTCACCTCCGTCGCGCCTGCCGGCACGTTCACCTTCATGAAGCCGGCGGCCTCGGGGGCGCCTGCTCCCTGCTCCCAGTACGGGTAGGGGTCGCGCGTGACACGGTCCCGGTCGGCGGCGGAACAGGAGCTCAGGAGCAGCGAGGCGGCCAACACCATCAGCAGGCGCCGGGTGGTCTTGTACAACATGTTCACCTGTTCTCTTCATCGCCCCGCGAGACGTCCCCGCGGCCGCCGTCGCGCCCCGGGTCCGCGGGATTCACCGCAGGCGGTGCGTCGCTGTTCATGTCGTGGTTGAAGGTCGAGCTGCTTCCCCGCATGTCGAACTCCTGGGCGATGCCCACCTTGTGCAACCGCCCCATCTCGTCGTCCGGGATCACGATGCCGCCGGGGAACTTCGTCTCCTTGTTGTGGTCCCAGTTGTAGCGGTCCCAGACGTTGACCTGGTAGTCGAGGGAGACCTTGGGCTTGCCGTCCGCGCCTGGGCTGACAGTCACCATGCCGGAGATGTTCTGTTCGTGTGCGCCGACCGCGTGGAACCACTCGTCGCTCTGGAAGCTCTGTCCTTCGTGGTCGCTCTCCACTGGGATGACGACCGTCTTGTCGCCGCCGGCCTTCGCGAACGCGTCGAGCGCCTGCTTGCGCCACGCTTCCTGGTTGCCGGCGATGTGGTTCGCTTCGATCTGGGTCCGAAACTCGGGGTCGTCGTGCAGGATGCGATCCACGTCCAGGTCGAGTGGCTCACCGGTGCCGCCCAGGTAGTGCAGCATGTTGCGGGATGCCGCGGTTTCCCCCGCGAAATCACCGGCCGTTGCGATGGCCAGGGCGCGGGCGTGGAACCACATGTCCTGGGGGGTGGGCTCTTCCGAGTGGAACTGACCAGAGCCTGGGTCGGGGGAGTGCCACTGGCACAGCGGATCCATGATTCCGGCCGCGCGCAGTTCGCCGCCCTTCTCCTGGAGCAGGACGGCGCGGGTTACCGGGTCGAGACTCTGCCACCAGGCGGGGATGTCCTTGCGATCCTCGGGCATGTGGGCCGCCTTGCCGGCCTCCTCCAGGGACGGGTAGGGGCTTGCCTGGGGGTTCCGGTTGAAGCCGTTGAAGGTGCCGTCCATGGGGTCGGAGTCGAGCACGGCCGCATCGAGGGCCATGCGGATGCCGTCGTCGGCGTCGGAGACCGCCTTGACTGCGTGGACGAGCTTCTCGGCCCACTCGTTCGCCCGCGTGCGGGCGGTCTACTGAAAGTCGGGGTCGTGGACGTAGGCCGTGCGCTCGGCCTCGTCGAGCCGCTCCGTGTCGAAGGCGACCGCGCCCTGGTCGGAGACGCGCATGCCTGCCTTGACCGCGTCGTCACGGATCGCCTTGAGCCGGTTGCGCAGGTCGGTGAGTTGCGTGTGCGCGTCACGCAGGATGCGTGCGACCGCCTTCGCCTCCTTCTGCGCTCCTTGGAGTTCCTTGAGCGTGATGGTGAATCTGGCGTTGGCGGCGTTCGCGCTCAGACCGATCCAGGATTCGCCGAGCGAGATGCCGTGCACATCCTTCTCGTACTGGTCCTCGAGTGTCTTGAACTTGGAGGCCATCTCCTCCCACTTGCCCGCGGCGGCGGTCAGCGTGGACAGGTCGGTGCTCATGGCTTCGTGGTAGGTCGGCATGACTCCCCTTGAGACCGGTCTGCCGGCCGGTCAGATGCCATCGATCCGCGACTGCCGAGACAGCCGCGCGGCGATGCCGAGATCATTGTTCTGGAAGCTGATGCCGGTCGCACTGAGGGCCTGCTTCTCCGAGGACAGTCGTCCGAACAGCATCTTGACCTGCTTCTCCCACGTCTCGTGGGCTCTCTTCAGCGCGCCGGAGGTGTCCCAGCCGTAGCCGTCCTTCGCCCCGAACTCCTTGATCGCGGTGTTCGTGGTCTCGGCCGCGTGCTTGCCGTCCCTCGTGACACCCGGTTCCAGGTCATCGCGGATCGCCTTCGCCGCCGCCTTCTTGGCCGCCGGGCTGGATGCGTGGTCAGGTCCGACGACACCGCCGCCTCCCGCCGCCGGCGCGAGCTGGTTCAGCCGCATCGTCGTGGACTGCTGGGCTGCCGCGTTCGCCTTGATCTGCTCCCATTCGTCCCAAGCCATGTATCTCCCCCGTTGATCGTCCCTCAAGTAACTTACGGAACGGGGACGGCGTACAGAAAGTTAGATCGGGTCAGAGGGCGTTGGAGCGGCTGAATCGCGCCGCGGCTGGTGCACGCTCCTGGAACTGTGCGGGTTCGCGGGGTCAGGACCGAGTGGCTCTTGTTCGTGGAGATCGGATCTGGCCACTCTGTTCGCTCTGGACGAGCTCGGCCGGCGCGAGGACTCCGGGGGTCTCGGTGATCTCGACGACGAGCGGTGCGACCCGCCGCATCATCGGTACATTCCCGCCGAGCTCCCGCAGGCCGCGCGCTGAGGCCAGAGGAACCTGATTACCCAGGTCGGAGGCGTCCTCCGCGCCCCCGCGCCAGGGATTTTTCAGGGACTTTCAGTATTGTCCGAGGGACTTCCGAGGGACTTTCCGCCGCCTAACGCGGCAAGCCTCCGAAAGACCGGAAAGGGCCTCCGACGCAGGTCAGAGGCCCTTTCCCAGGCAAAGCCGCAGGTGGCGGCAGACGAGTCGGGCTGTACGCCGGGTTCTGTCACCCGGTCGCCTCGCGGCGGCCGGGGAGACGGCCATCCATCTAGGACCGGCATTGCTGCCGGCCTCGTGCGGTCTACCCGCGAACTCGGGCGGGCCGCCCTCGATCATTCGCGCAGGGCCGCCGTACGACGGCCCCTCTTGACCTTGCTCCGGGTGGGGTTTACCTAGCCGCCCGGGTCACCCCGGGCGCTGGTGGTCTCTTACACCACCGTTTCACCCTTACCGAGGACCGGAGTCCTCGGCGGTCTGTTTTCTGTGGCACTGTCCCGCGGGTCACCCCGGGTGGCCGTTAGCCATCACCCTGCCCTGTGGAGCCCGGACGTTCCTCGGGGAGATCCGGGGATCCCCACGCGGCCGTCCGCCCGGCTCGTCTGCCGTGCGGACCATGCTACCCGTCCGGCGGACACCGCAGGACGGGGCCGGCGGGCGGGCAACACGGCGGCCGGCGGGCGGGCCGGATCAGAGGAACGGCTCGGTCTCCAGGTCGAAGGCGAATGGCGCGGGAAGGGTGAGTGTCTTGCCGAACGGAACGGTGCAGTGCTGCCGGTAGTCGTCTTGCTCCGGGTCACTGAACAGCGTCACCGAGGACTGCCCCCGGTCGACCAGGAGGTGGAGCGGAACGGGACCGCGGGCGTAGCAGTGCCGCTTGTCCGTGCGGTCGCCCCGGGGGCGGGAGGACGTGACCTCCACGACGAGGGCCACGCCCTCGCACGGCATCCACGGGTCCGCTCCCCGGTACAGGCGCAGTGCGGCGGGGGCGAAGGTGCCGTCCGGGATGACGTGGTTGCGGGGACACCGCCCACCGCTCCTCAGCTTCAGTCCCTTGTTCCCGGAGAAATCCATATCGGTCCGGGCCCGCCTGATCACCTGCTTCAGGATCAGGCTGATGCAGTCCTCGCGGTCCCCGTCCGGCGGCGGCGTCACGACGATCTCCCCCTCGATCAACTCGGCTCGGAAGCCCTCCGGCGTATTCAGCACCAGGAAGCCCTCCAGCAGGACATCGGCCTGCGTGAGCGGTTCGTGCGGCATGGCCGTCATGTCACGCTCCTTCCTCGGTCGCTCGCCGGCCTGGGACATCGATGGGGCCGCCGCCCGTGAGATGAGGTCTCTTCCTTCGATCGTGGCACAGGACGGCGCCCGGTCATCAGAGGCGGGCGGCATGGGCGGGACGGCTCGGGCCGACAGGTGCGGGCACGCTTGACCTTGCCGCTGCGTCAACGTTTCTACTGGCCCCATGCGCATAGGAGAGATCGCCGCACTCGTCGGGGTCAGTACACGTACGGTGCGGCACTACCACCACATCGGCCTGCTCCCGGAGCCCGCCCGCCGGGCCAACGGGTACCGCGTCTACGGCGTGCGCGACGCCGTGGTGCTGGCCCGGATCCGACGGCTCACCGAACTCGGGCTCGCCCTGGAGGAGGTGCGGGACGTGCTCGCGGACGACCGGGGGCGCGAACTCGTCGAGGTCCTTGTCGAGTTGGACGCGGATCTGGCCCGGCAGGAGCACGCGATCCGGGAGCGCAGGCACCGACTGGCCAGGTTGCTGGAGAGCTCGGTGGACGACGGGGAGCCGGTGTCGGCAGCGCTGGCGGAACTGCTCGGCACGGGACCGGACACCGGTTCCCCGACGGCCGCCAGGGACCGGGAGCATCTGATGCTGCTCGACACCGTGGCCGGTGGCGACGAGATGCGTGACGCCCTGCGTCCGCTGGCCGCGGATCCGGCCGTGCACGCGCTGTACGTGCGGATGGACGAGCTCGCCGACGCACCCGTGGACGACCCGCGGATCGTGCCGCTCGCCGCCGATCTGGTCGCGGCCGTACCGGAGGAGGCACTGGCGGCGATTCCCGCCGACGGCCCCGTCCGAACGGGATTCGGCGAGGCCCTGCTCGACGACTGCACGCCCGCGCAGGCCGAGGTGATGCGCCGGGTGATGGCGGCATTGACGGAACGCCTGGCCGGAAACGGGACCGGGAGGGAAGAGGAGGCGAAATGAATGGGATGAGCCGGATGGGCGGAACGAAAGGGACGAGCCGGATGAGCGGGCCGGGGGCGCGGGTGGCGCGGTGGGGACTCGGGGCCCTGGCGGTCGCCGAGGTGACGCTGCTGGTCTGCCTGCTGTCGGGGGTCCGGATACCGGGTGCGGTCCTGGTGGCGGCCGAGGTGCTGGTGGCCTCCGTCGTCGGGTTCAAGTGCGTCGCGGTGGAGCGGCTGCGTCGGGCGGCCCGGCGGGCGGGGGCCGGGCGGCGGGCGGCGCTGGGTGCGGCGCTGCGCACCGCCGTGCCGGAGCGGGTGCGCCTCCTCCTCGCGCACGAGCTGCGCACGCTGCACAGTCTCGGACTGTGGGTGTCGCGGCGGCGTCATGCCGTGCCCAAGGGGGCGCTCGCCGCCGCGTACACCGGTCCGCAGACGGCGATGATGTACGGGCTGATCTTCGTCGCCGTCGTGGAGACGGTCGTGCTGGCCCTGGTGATCCCGTGGCCGGTGGTACACGCGGTGTTGTTGGTGCTCGATGTCTACGGGGTGGTCCTGGCCCTCGCCCTCCATGCCTCGTGTGTGACCCGGCCGCACGTGGTGGACTCCGACGGAGCGCTGCGGCTTCGTTACGGTGCCCTGTTCGATCTGCGGGTTCCGGCCGGGGCCGTGGCGTCCGCGCGGGTCGACCGACGGTTTCCGGAGGGCGGGCTGGTGCACGTCGGCACCGAGGGGACACTCGATCTCATCGTGGGCGGACAGACGACGGTGACCGTGGAACTTGCCGGTCCGGTGGAGTTCGTGCGGCCGCTGGGGAAGCGCGGTTCGGCGCGGACGGTGCGGTTCCATGCCGACGATCCCGGTGCCGTCGTCGAAGCGCTGACGCGGGGACGGGAAGAGCCCTCACCGTCCGCGGACCGGCTCGGACGGGTCTGACAGCCGCGGCCGATCCCCCGGGCCCACGGCCCCTCGTACCGTCCGGGCGGTGCGGCGGGGCCGTACTGCGGGCCCCGTAGGCTGGTGCGAGGGCCCTGTCGGTCCGCTTGGCTGTGCGAACGTACGAAGGAGAACCGCCGTGCTGGTGCTGTTGCCGCCCTCGGAGGGCAAGGCCGCGTCGGGGCGGGGTGCTCCGCTGAAACCGGAGGCGTTGTCGCTCCCCGGGCTGGCCTCGGCACGGGCGGCGGTCCTCGACGAGCTGGTCGAGCTGTGCGCGGCCGACGAGGAGAAGGCCCGTACGGTGCTCGGGCTGAGCGAGGGGCTGCGCGGCGAGATCGCGAAGAACGTGGAGCTGCGGACGGCGGGGACGCGTCCGGCCGGGGAGATCTACACCGGGGTGCTGTACGACGCCCTGGATCTCGCCTCGTTGGACACGGCGGCCAAGCGGCGGGCCGGGAAGTCGCTGCTGGTCTTCTCCGGGCTGTGGGGCGCGGTGCGGGTGGGCGACCGGATTCCGTCGTACCGCTGCTCGATGGGGGTGAAGCTGCCCGGCCTGGGCGCGCTCGGGGCGTACTGGCGCGGCCCGCTGGCGGAGGTCATGCCGGAGGCCGCCGGTGACGGACTCGTCCTGGACCTGCGGTCCTCCGCGTACACCGCGGCCTGGAAGCCGAAGGGCGAGGTGGCGGAGCGCACGGCGAACGTGCGGGTGCTGCATTCCCAGCTGGTGGACGGGGTCGAGAAGCGGTCCGTGGTCAGTCACTTCAACAAGGCGACGAAGGGGCGGCTGGTGCGCGACCTGCTGATGGCGGGCGCTCGGCCCGAGGGCCCCGCGGAGCTGGTGGAGGCGCTGCGGGATCTCGGGTACCTGGTGGAGGCCGAGGCTCCGGGACGGGCGGGCCGCCCGTGGTCGCTCGACGTCGTGGTGACCGAGATCCACTGAACGACCGGAGGCCATCCCACCCACAGCGCGGTGCACCCCACCCGCACCTCACGTTGCGCACCGCGCAACGTGCGTTGCACACTGCGCCGCGGGCGCGGCAGGATGAGCGCATGACCTCCTCCGTGCTGGATCTTGCGCCCGTCGTGCCCGTCGTCGTCCTGGAGGATGCCGTCGACGCGGTACCGCTCGGCCGGGCCCTGGTCGCGGGCGGGCTCCCGGCCATCGAGGTGACGTTGCGGACGGCCGCGGCGCTCGACGCGATCGCGGCGATCGCGGACGGGGTGGAGGACGCTGTGGTGGGCGCGGGCACGGTGGTCTCGGCCCGCAACGTCACCGACACCGTCGCCGCCGGCGCCCGGTTCCTGGTAAGTCCCGGCTGGACGGACGCATTGCTGGACGCGATGAGGGCCTCGGGGGTGCCGTTCCTGCCGGGCGTCTCCACGACGTCGGAGGTGGTCGCGCTGCTGGAACGCGGGGTCACGGAGATGAAGTTCTTCCCGGCCGAGGCGGCCGGCGGCACCGCGTATCTGAAGGCGCTGTCCTCGCCGCTGCCGCAGGCCCGGTTCTGTCCGACCGGCGGCATCTCTGCCGCTTCCGCGCCGTCCTACCTGGCCCTGCCCAACGTCGGCTGCGTGGGCGGCAGTTGGATGGTTCCGGCGGATGCGGTGGCGGCGAAGGACTGGGCACGGGTGGAACGCCTCGCGCGCGAGGCGGCGGCGCTGCGCGCCTGACAGGTCCTGCGCGGCCGGGGCCCGCGCGGCCGGCGAGTCCTGTGCGGCCGGGGCCCGGATACGCAGGGGTCGGACACGTCGCCCCCGCGACGGCTCGGACCCCGGCCCCGGTACGGGCCCCTCGACGGACTGCACAGGCCCCGGGCGGCGAACTCCGCCCGTCCGACCGGACCGCGAACACCGCCCGCCCCGGCGGGGCCTATCGCAGGTGCGAGGTGTCGTTCAGCAACCGGAGCGAGGCGTTCCCGTCCGCGTAGTAGGCCACCGCGGACACCGAGGCCGCCGAGAGCTCCATGCGGAACATGGCATCCGGCGGGGCGCCGAGCGCCAACCGCACCAGGGTCTTGATCGGCGTCACATGAGTGACCACGAGGACCGTACGGCCCGCGTGACGGGTGATCAGGCGATCCCGGGCCGCCTCCACCCGGCGGGCGACCTCGGCGAAGCTCTCGCCGCCGCCGGTCGGGGCCGCCTCCGCCGAGGCCAGCCAGGCGTCCAGGTCGGCGCCGTGGCGTTCGCGCACCTCGGCGAAGGTCAGCCCCTCCCAGGCGCCGAAGTCCGTCTCGCGCAGACCGTCCTCGATGCGGACCTCCAGGCCGAGCCGCTGCGCCACCGCTCCGGCCGTCTCGCGGCAGCGTCGCAGCGGGGAGCTGACGATCTCCTGGATCGTGCCCCGTTCGGCGAGCGACCGGGCGATGCGTTCGGCCTGGTGGCGTCCGGTGGCCGAGAGTTCGGGGTCGCTGCCGCCGCTCCCCGAGAACCGCTTCTCGGGGGTGAGGGCCGTCTCGCCGTGCCGGAGCAGCACGAAGGTGGCGGGCGCCCCGAGATCGGGCGCCGCGCCCCAGCCCACCTGGGGGGCGGCAGCCGTGGACGCCCCCGCCCGGTCGGGGGCCGCGGCGGAACGCGCGGACGGTGCCGGGGCCGTCCCGCATCCGGGACGGGAGGCGAGGGCCGCGCGCGCCCGGGCGGCGCCCGCCGCGGCGTCGCCGGGCGGGCCGGCCACCGGGGGCAGGACCTCGTCCACCGAGGGCCGGGCGGTGTCGAGGGCGGCCGTCGACGCCGACGGCTCCCACTGCTCGCCCCGTCGGCCCGCGTCCATCGCCTCGTTGGCCAGCCGGTCCGCGTGCTTGTTCATCTCGCGCGGGATCCACTCGTAGGTGACGGAGCCGGCCGGCAGGATCGCGGCGGCCCGGGCCGCGAGCGGCTTCATGTCGGGGTGCTTGATCTTCCAGCGGCCCGACATCTGCTCCACGACCAGCTTGGAGTCCATCCGGACCCGCACCCGGATCGTGTCCGCCGCCGCGTCCGGCACCAGCGCGCTCACCGCTCGCAGGCCCGCGATCAGGCCCCGGTACTCGGCGACGTTGTTCGTCGCGACGCCGATGTACTCGGCGGCCTCGGCCAGGGTCTCCCCCGTCGCCGGGTCGACGACGACCGCCCCGTAGCCGGCGGGTCCGGGGTTGCCCCGGGACCCGCCGTCGGCCTCGACGACGAACTGGCGCGGCTGGGTCATTACAGGCCCGAATCCGCCGTGCGGACCAGGATGCGGCGGCAGTTCTCGCAGCGCAGGACGGTGTCCGGGGACGCCGCCTTCACCTCGTTGATCTCGGTGATGTTCAGCTCCAGACGGCAGCCCTCGCAGCGGCGCTGGTACAGCCGGGCGGCACCGACCCCGCCCTGCTGCTCACGGAGCTTGTCGTACAGCTTCATCAGGTCCGCGGGCACGGAACCGGCGACGACCTCGCGCTCCTTGGTGACCGTCGCGGCCTCCCCGTCGAGCTCCTCGGTCGCGGCATCGCGGCGGGCGGTGGCGTCGTCCACCTTGGCCTGAACCGCGGAGACCCGGTCGGACAGCTCGGTGACGCGCTCCTGGACGGACTCGCGGCGCTCCATCACTTCGAGGACGATGTCCTCCAGGTCGCCCTGGCGCCTGGCCAGCGAGGCGATCTCGCTCTGGAGACTCTCCAGGTCCTTGGGCGAGGTGATCGCACCCGAGTCGAGACGCTGCTGGTCGCGGGCGGCGCGCTGGCGCACCTGGTCGACGTCCTGCTCCGCCTTGGTCTGCTCGCGGGCGGTGTCGCTCTCCTCGGTCTGCGAGGCGATCAGCAGGTCGCGCAGTTGCGCGAGGTCGCTGGTGAGCGACTCGATCTCGGCGTGCTCGGGCAGCGACTTGCGCCGGTGGGCGAGCTGCGACAGGCGGACGTCGAGGGCCTGGACGTCGAGAAGTCGGATCTGGTCGGCGGGCGCGGCGTTCAGTTGGGGGCTCCAGAAGAGTGGTGGGTGGTGGTGGTCCAGGGGTCGGTGACCTGCTTCGAGACATGGACCCGCAGGTCCCATCCGTGGCGGTCGGAGATCGCGTCGAGCTGTGCCGCCGCCTGTTCGCACCACGGCCATTCGGTGGCCCAGTGCGCGGCGTCGATCAGGCCGAGCGGGGAGTGCTGGATGGCCTCGGAGGCCGGGTGGTGACGCAGGTCGGCGGTGAGGAACGCGTCGACACCGGCGGCGCGCACCGCGTCGAAGAGGCTGTCGCCGGAGCCGCCGCTGACCGCGACCGTGCGCACCGTCGCCGTCGGGTCGCCGGCGAGCCGGATGCCCTGCGCGGTGGCGGGCAGCCGGGCGGCGGCGCGGGCGGCGAAGTCGGCGAGGCTCTCCGGGTGGTCGAGCACGCAGATCCGGCCCAGGCCCCGACGGCCCGCGGGGTCGCCGGGATCCGGGACCAGGGGCCGCTCGACGCGCAGGTCGAGGGCGCCGGCGAGGGCGTCCGAGACACCGGGGTCGGCGGTGTCGGCGTTGGTGTGGGCGACGTGCAGCGCGATGTCGTGCTTGATCAGGGTGTGCACGACCCGGCCCTTGAACGTGGAGGCGGCGACCGTCGTCGTGCCCCGCAGGTAGAGCGGGTGGTGCGTGACGATCAACTGGGCGCCGAGCCGCAGCGCCTCGTCGACGATCTCCTGGACGGGGTCGACGGCGAACAGGACCCGGTCGACGTGCGCGGTGGGGTCGCCGCAGACGGTGCCTACGGCGTCCCAGCTCTCGGCCCGCTCGGGCGGCCAGAGAGTGTCGAGCTCGGTGAGGACTTCAGACAGACGGGGCACAAGGAAAGGCTACCTGCCCCCTGTGCCCCGTCCGCCATGGCTTCGGCGGGCCGTACGGGCGGCCCGCGTCCGCCCAAGCGGTGTCCCGCAATCCCTGGTGGGTCGGCGCGCGGCGTCGGATGCGGTGCATCGCAAGGCGGAGGGACGTCCGCATACCGGATGCATGTGGACGTTCCGACAACGCGGCGAGGTGCCGTAGCTGTCGTCGCGCGCCCGCCAGGGATTACGGGACAGCGCTCAGGAATCGTTACGGCGGGATCGTCACTTCACGAGGTCGGCACGGAGGTCGTCGAGGACCAGGTTCGCGGCCGTGACGCCGAGGCCGAGGTACCAGGTCTCGTCCGAGACGTCCTTGGCCCGACCGTCCTTGACCGCCTTGAGGTTCTTCCAGAGCGGGTTGGACTGGGTGGTGTCCCGCTTGGTCTTCTTCACCTCGCCGTAGACGCCGGTGAAGATCCAGTCGGCGTCGGCCTCGTCGATCTTCTCCGGGCTGATCTCCGCCGCGAGGTCGTCGATCTGCTGATTCTCGGGCCGCGGCAGCCCGACGTCCTCAAGGATCGTGCCGATGAAGGACGCCTTGGCGTAGAGGCGGATCCGGTCGGGCATGTAGCGGACCATGGAGACGGTCGGCTTGTCGGGGCCGATGTCGTCGCCGAGCTTCTTCGCCTTCGCCTCGTAGGCGGCGAGTTCGTTCTTCGCCTTGTCGGTCCTGTCCAGCGCCGCGGCGTTGAGGAGGTAGTTCTCCTTCCAGGTGAAGCCGGGGCGGATGGAGAACACGGTCGGCGCGATCTTGGAGAGCGCCTCGTACTTGTCGGCGGCACGCAGCTGGCTGCCGAGGATCAGGTCGGGCTTCAGGTTGGCGATGGCCTCAAGATTGAGGTTGTTGATGGTGCCGACGCTCTTCGGGTCGCCCGCGCCCTTTTTCAGGTACGAGGGGATCGCCGCGTCGCCCTCGGAGGGGGCGTAGCCGACCGGCTTCACGCCCAGCGAGACGACGTTGTCGAACTCGCCGACGTCCAGCACCACGACGCGCTTGGGAGCGGCCTCGATCTCGGTCTTGCCCAGGGCGTGGGTGAGGGTGCGGGGGAACTCGCCGGGCTTGGCGTCCGTCCCGTACGCCGCCGTCTTCTTCGCGGCGTCGGCGAAGTCCTTGCCACCGGTCGCGACGGCCGCCTTCTTGTCGCCGCCCTTCGGCTCGGCCGAGCCGCCCGAGCCCCCGTCGTCGCTCCCGCAGGCCGACAGGGAGAGGGCGGCAGCCACCGCCAGGCCGACTGCGGCGGTGCCGCGGCGACGAAGGGACATCACTTGCTCCAGGTGGTAGGTCACACAGGTACCGCTTAGGAATGCCTAACCTTATCCACCCATCTCGGCATTGCGCATAACCCCCTCACCCTCAAGCGATTTCGGACATCACCACCCTTATGCGTGAAGTGCCGAGTCACCCGTTGTTCGGCAGGAAGTGCGATAACTACCTTCAGTCGCCGGAGGTGACCATTCCATGACTGTCTGTGTCGATATGAACGAGGTCGCAGGGACACCCGGAGTACCCGCTGCCGAGGTGCTCGGGGACGGCGGGCCGGACGCGGCGGACGCGCGGCCCGCGTTCACGCTGGCGGCGGACGGCTCGTACGCGGCACGGCTCGCCCCGCGCGAGATCCCGGCGGAGCCGTCCCGCGAGCCCGGGGAGCCGGCCGCCGGATCCACGTGGGCGTGGTTCGTGGAGCGCTGGACGCTGGACGGGCACGAGCCGTACGCGGTTCCGCTCCCCCTCGACCAGCCCGAGGAACCGGACTCGGACGTGCTGCCGCTGACCGACGGACGGGTGCTGATCCGGCGCCGGGTCGCGGACCTGCACGCGTTCTCGCTGCTCTATCCGACCGGCCCCGGCACCGGCGAACTGGCGCTCGGCACTGTCGCGTCGGCCGAACTGACGATGCTGCCGCCGTCCCCTGACGGCATCGGCGCGTACGCGCTCGCGGCCGGTGCGCGGTCCACGACCGTCTGGCTGGTGACGGGCGGCGCCTCCGGCCCCGAGCGGGTCGCCGAGGTTCCCGGGCACTGCACCGGCGGGGCCTGGCTGGACCGGGAGGGGCGAGTGCTGGCCCTCGACCGGAGGCCGCCGGGCGGCGGTCCGGTCAAGGCGGTCGCGGTGGACCTGGGACGGGGCGGCGAGGTGGCTCCGCTGTTGCAGATCGCCCCGGACAGCGACGACCGGCTGCTGCTCGCCGATCCGGACAGCGGTCTGCTGCTGATCCGTTCGGACGCGCCGGGGCAGGACCGGCTCGGCTGGGGGGTGTTGGGGAGTTGCCTGCCCGTGCGCTTCCCGGAGTGTCTGCGTCCGGCGGGGGTGACGGTGACGCCCTTCGCCGTGCAGCCGGGGCAGTCGCTGACGCCGGAGCACTGCGCGGTGGCACTGCGGATCGACGGGGCGGCGGGCAGTTGGCTCGGGCTGTGGCGCCCGGTGGGGCGCCGGCTCCACCAACTCGCCGCCCCCGAGGGGTGGCAGGCAGGTCGCGGGGTGTGGACCCGGGACGGTGTGCTCCGCCTGCCGTACGCCGACGCGCACGTGGCGTGCGGGGTGGCACTGGTGGAGGCACCGGAGGACGGCGACCTCGATCCGTCGCGGGCGGCGCAGGCGGATCCGGACGACGGAAGGCAACCTTCCGCGGATGTCGCGCCTCTTCCTGTACACCGGCCGATCCCACTGGGGCAGGCGCCTCTCGTGGGGCGTCGGGTGCCCGGTACGGACCGAGCGGCACACCGGGTGGGCGATGCCTCTTTCGCGTACCGATCGGTCTAAGGGAGCGCAGAGAATCAACGTGTTGCTTCCCGCTCTGCGGCTCGTTGATGTGGTATGCGCATCTCCGAGTCGATCCGTGGTCAACTCGCTC
>NZ_JBHJWQ010000054.1:0-27045 GCF_042266885.1 Streptomyces sp. NPDC056061
CACGCCGCAGCAATCTCACCCTGCGAATGCCCCACCACCGCCGACGGACGCACACCCACCGAACGCCACAACTCCGCCAACGACACCATCACCGCGAACAACACCGGCTGCACCACATCCACCCGCTCCAACGACGGCGCACCCTCGGCCCCACGCAGGACGTCCACCAACGACCAGTCGGTGAACTCCGCCAGAGCATCCCCACACTCATCCATACGCGCCGCGAACACCGGCGAAGCATCCAACAACCCCACCGCCATGCCCACCCACTGCGACCCCTGCCCCGGGAACACAAGGGCGGTCCTGCCCGCCGTGCCGCTGCCCCGGACGAGGCCGGGGTGGTCCTGTCCGGCGGCCAGGGCGGTCAGGGCGCGTACGAATCCGTCCCGGTCCGTCGCCACCAGCAGCGCGCGCTCGTCGTGCACTGCGCGGGTGGTGGCCAGTGAGCGACCGATGTCGGCCGGGCGGAGGTCCGCATCGGCCTCCAGGTGGGCGAGCAGCTTCGCGGCCTGGTCGCGCAGCGCGGCCGGGGTCTTCCCGGACAGCACCCACGGCAGCACGCCGGGGGCCGCCACCGGCTCCTCGACGGGGGCCGGCTCCTCGGCCGGGGCCTGTTCGAGGATGGTGTGGGCATTGGTGCCGCTGATACCGAAGGAGGAGACGGCGGCCCGGCGGGGCCGTCCGGTCTCCGGCCACTCCGCGGCCTCGGTCAGCAGCGAGACCGCGCCCGCGGACCAGTCCACGTGCGGCGAGGGCTCGTCCACATGCAGGGTCCTGGGCATGACGCCGTGCTCGATGGCCTTGACCATCTTGATGATTCCGGCGACACCGGCCGCGGCCTGGGTGTGGCCGAAGTTGGACTTCACCGAACCCAGTCGGAGCGGGTCCTCCTCCGGCCGTTCCTGACCGTAGGTGGCCAGCAGGGCCTGCGCCTCGATCGGGTCGCCCAGCGTCGTCCCCGTGCCGTGCGCCTCGACGATGTCGACGTCGGCGGCGGTGAGCCGGGCGTTGGCGAGGGCCTGCCGGATGACCCGCTGCTGCGACGGCCCGTTCGGCGCCGTCAGACCGTTGCTCGCACCGTCCTGGTTGACGGCCGAGCCGCGCACGACCGCGAGGACCGGGTGGCCGTTCTTCCGCGCGTCGGACAGCCGCTCCACGAGCAGCATGCCGACGCCCTCGCCCCAGGCCGTGCCGTCGGCGGCGGCCGCGAAGGGCTTGCAACGGCCGTCGGTGGCCAGGCCGCGCTGTTTGCTGAAGGCCACGAAGGTGCCGGGCGTGGCCATCACGGTCACTCCGCCCGCCAGGGCGAGTTCGCACTCGCCGGAGCGCAGCGCCTGCACCGCCATGTGCAGGGTCACCAGGGACGAGGAGCACGCCGTGTCGACGGTGACCGCCGGGCCCTCCAGACCGAAGGTGTACGAGACGCGGCCCGAGGCGACACTGCCGGAACTGGCGGTGCCCATGTAGCCCTCAAGACCGTCCGGCGCCCGGTGCAGCAGGGTGCCGTAGTCGTTGTACATGACGCCGGTGTAGACGCCGGTCCGGCTGCCGCGCGCGGTCGCCGGGTCGATTCCGGCGCGTTCGAACGCCTCCCAGGTGGTCTCCAGCAGCAACCGCTGCTGCGGGTCCATGGCCAGTGCCTCGCGCGGCGAGATACCGAAGAAGACCGGGTCGAAGTGGTGGGCGTCGTGCAGGAACCCGCCGTTGCGGGCGTAGCTGGTGCCCTGCGCGTCCGGGTCGTCGTCGTACAGCCCCTCGATGTCCCAGCCGCGGTCGGTGGGCATGTCGGAGATGGCGTCGCGGCCCTCGGTGACGAGCGTCCACAGGTCCTCGGGGCTGCGCACACCGCCGGGGTAGCGGCAGCTCATCGCCACGATGGCGATGGGCTCGTCGTCGCCCACGGAGGTGGCGGCGATCTGTGCGGCGGCCTCGTTCCGGTCCCCGCGGGCCTCGTCGCACAGGTATCGGGCGAGCGCGGCGGGGGTCGGGTAGTCGAAGATCAGCGTGGCGGGGAGCCGTACACCGGTGGCCGCACCGAGGCGGTTGCGCAGTTCGACCGCGGTGAGCGAATCGAAGCCGACCTCGCTGAAGGCGCGTTGCGGATCGACCTCCTCGGGCCCGGTGTAGCCGAGGACGGCGGCGACGTGGACGCGGACCAGATCCTGGACGATGCGGTCCGCCTCCGCCTCGGAGATACCGGCGAGTTGTCGACCGAGCGCGCCGGAGGGTGCGGTGGCCGCTCCCTGGGCCGCGCGTCGCGGCGGCACCCGGACCAGACCGCGGAAGAGCGGCGGCAGCATGCCGGCACCCGCCTGGGCACGCAGTGCCGCCAGGTCCAGTGGCATCGGCACCAGCAGCGCCTCGTCGGTGCGGGTGGCGGCGTCGAACAGTTCCAGGCCCCGTTCGGCGGTGAGCGCGACGATGCCGCCGCGCCGCAGCCGGGCGGTCTCGGCCTCGTCCAGTTCACCGGCCATGCCGCCCGACTCGGCGGCCCACAGGCCCCAGGCCAGCGACGACCCAGCCAGCCCCCGTGCCCTGCGATGCTGGGCAAGGGCGTCCAGGAAGGCGTTGGCAGCCGCGTAGTTGGCCTGTCCCGCACCACCGAACACACCGGCGGCCGAGGAGAACAGCACGAACACCGACAGGTCCAGACCCTCGGTCAGCTCATGCAGATTCCACGCCGCATCCACCTTCGGACGCAGCACCCGCCCCAGACGCTCCGGCGTCAACGAACCAATGATCCCGTCGTCCAGCACACCGGCCGTGTGCACAACCCCGGTCAACGGATGCTCCGCCGGAACCGACGCCAGCACACCCGCCAACGCCCCACGGTCCGCGACATCACACGCCGCCCAGACCACCTCAGCACCCAACCCCGACAACTCCGCCGCAAGCTCCGACGCACCCGGAGCCGCACCACCACGCCGACTCACCAACAACAACCGACGCACACCACGCTCGACCACCAGATGCCGGGCAAACAAACCACCCAGAGTGCCGCTCGCACCCGTGACCAGCACCGTTCCCTCGGGGTCGATGACGGCGTCCTCGGTGCCGACGGCGGCCCGGCCGAGACGCGGGGTCTTCGGCGCGCCCGCGCGGATCGCGATCTCCTGCTCGCCGCATTCGAGTGCGGCGGGCAGGGCCCGCAGCGAGTCGGGGTGGTCGTCGATGTCCACCAGGAGCAGGCGGCCGAAGTTCTCCGACTGTGCGGAGCGCACCAGGCCGCGGGCCGTGGCGGCGGCCAGGTCGGCGACCGGCTCGCCCGGCCCTGCCACCACCGCGCCCGAGGTCAGCACCACCAGGCGGGACGCCTCGAACCGGGCGTCGTCAAGCCATTCCTGAACGAGAGTCAGTGTGTCCGCGGCGGCCCGATGCGCGGCGGCGACGAGGTCATCGGCGTCGTCGGCGGACGGGGAGACGAACACGTACTGCGGGATGTCGCCGGAATCGGCGAGCGCCGTCAGGTCGGGGTGGACGTCGATCGTCGCACCGGTGGCGCCCAGTGCCGGGACGTCCGTCCCGACCAGCGCCCACCGACCGGATGCGGCGGTGACGGCCCTGGGTGCCGCGACGTCCGCCCAGTCCACGCGGAACAGTGCGTCCGCGGCGCCGCCTCCGGCCCCGGCACCGAGTTGTTCCGGCGCCACCGAGCGCAGCGCGAGCCGCGCCACGGAGGCGACCGGCGCGCCCGTGACATCGGCGAGTTCGAGGGCCACCGTGCCGTTCCCGGCGGCGGAGAGCCGCACCCGCACGGCATCGGCGCCGACCGAGTGGATGCTCACCCCACTCCAGGAGAAGGGGAGTTGGCCCTGTCCGGTGCTCTCGACCAGATCGCCGAGCCCGATTCCGTGCAGGACCGCGTCGAGCAGTGCCGGGTGCAGGTCGAACAGTCCGGCGTCCGGTTCGACGCCCTCCTCCAGGGCCACCTCGGCGAAGACCTCGCCGTTCCGGCGCCAGGCGGCCCGCAGTCCCTGGAAGGAGGGGCCGTAGTCGAATCCCGCCTGGGCCAGTCCCTCGTACAGGCCCGAGGTCTCGATGGGTTCGGCGCCCGCCGGGGGCCAGTCGGCCAGGTCGAATGCCGCAGGCCGGTCCTCGCCCGCCCGCAGGACGCCGGTGGCGTGCCGCAGCCACGGTTCGTGGTCCGCGGCGCCTTCGGCGCGGGAGTGGAAGGCCACCGGGCGGCAGTCGTCTGCGTCCGGGGCGCCGACCGTGATCTGGAGGTCGACCGCGCCCTGTTCGGGCAGGATCAGCGGGGCTTCCAGGGTGAGTTCGTCGACGCGTTCGCAGCCGACCCGGCCACCGGCCCGCACGGCGAGTTCCACGAAGGCGGTGCCGGGCAGCAGCACGGAGCCCATCACGAAGTGTTCGGCGAGCCAGGGGTGGGTCTCCAGCGAGAGCCGCCCGGTGAACAGGAAGCCGTCGGCGTCGGCGAGGGACACGGCGGCGCCGAGCAGCGGGTGGTCGGCGGAGCCGAGCCCGGCCGAGCCGACGTTGCCGTAGGCCGTCCCGGCGTCCAGCCAGTAGTGCTCGCGTTGGAAGGCGTAGGTCGGCAGTTCGACGCGCTCCGCGCCGGTACCGGCGTAGTAGAGCTCCCAGTCCGGGGCGACACCGCCGACGTGCAGGGCGGCGAGGGCGGTGGTCAGGGCCTGTGCCTCGGGGCGGCCGGCGCGCAGCGCGGCGACGAAGGACAGCCCGTCGCCGGTGACGCAGTCCTGCGCCATCGCGGTGAGCACCCCGTCCGGGCCCAGCTCCACGAAGGTGGTGACGCCCTGCGCCTCCAGGGTCCGGGCCGCGTCCAGGAAGCGGACGGCCTCACGGACGTGCCGCACCCAGTAGTCGGCGGTGGCGATCTCGGCCGCGGGCGCGACGGCACCGGTGAGGCCGGAGACGACGGGGACCTGCGGGGGCGCGTATGTCAGCCGCTCGGCGACCTTGCGGAAGGCGTCGAGCATCGGGGCCATGCGCGGCGAGTGGAAGGCGTGCGAGACGGTGAGCCGCTTCGTCTTGCGGCCCTGCTCCTGGAAGGCGGCGGCGATCGCGAGAGCCGCGTCCTCGTCGCCCGCGACGACGACCGACTGCGGACCGTTCAGCGCGGCAATGCTCACACCCTCGGTCAGCAGCGGCAGCACCTCCTCCTCCGACGCCTGCACCGCCACCATCGCGCCACCGGCCGGGAGCCGCTGCATCAGCCTGCCGCGTGCGGCGACCAGCAGGGCGGCGTCGGCGAGGGAGAACACCCCGGCGATGTGGGCGGCGGCGATCTCGCCGATGGAGTGGCCGGCCAGCAGGTCGGGCTTCAGGCCCCAGGACTCCACGAGGCGGTACAGCGCCACCTCGACGGCGAACAGCGCGGGCTGGGTGAAGCCGGTACGGTCCAGCTCCTCGGCGTCCTCGCCGAACAGCACGTCCTTCAACGGCCGTTCCAGGCGGGGGTCCAGCTCCGCGCAGACGGCGTCGAGGGCCTCGGCGAAGGCGGGGTAGGTGTCGTACAGTTCGCGGCCCATGCCGAGGCGCTGGCTGCCCTGGCCGGTGAAGAGGAACGCCACCTTGCCGCGACCCTCGGTGCCCAGGAGCAGCCCGGCGGCGGGCTCGCCCGCGGCGAGCGCGGCAAGTCGCTCCAGGAACGTGTCCCGATCACCGGCGACCACGGCCGCCCGGTTCTCCAGTGCGCTGCGGGTGGTCGCCAGCGAGTGGCCGACGGAGAGCACGTCCAGTTCGGGCCGGGCGGCGACATGGGCATGCAGTCGGGCGGCCTGGTCGCGCAGGGCGTCCTCGCCCTTCGCGGAGAGCACCCAGGGCAGCAGCGGCAGGGTCCGGCCCACCAGGGGTTCGGTGTCGGTGTCGGTGCCCTCGGGGGTGTCCTCCCCCGTGGCCTCGTCCGGTTCCGGGGCCTGCTCGATGATCAGGTGGGCGTTGGTGCCGCTGATGCCGAAGGAGGAGACGGCGGCCCGGCGCGGCCGGCCGGTCTCCGGCCACGGCCGGGCCTCGGTGAGCAGCGAGACCGCGCCCGCCTCCCAGTCGATGTGCGGGCTGGGCCGGTCGATGTGCAGGGACTTGGGCAGCGTGCCGTGCTCGATGGCCTTGACCATCTTGATGATCGCGGCGACACCGGCGGCGGCCTGGGTGTGGCCGATGTTCGACTTGATGGAGCCGAGGTGGAGCGGCCGGTCGGCGGGGCGCTCCTTGCCATAGGTGGCGAGCAGCGCCTGCGCCTCGATCGGGTCGCCGAGCTTGGTGCCGGTGCCGTGCGCCTCGACGACGTCGATCTGGTCGGACGTGAGCCGGGCACCGGCCAGGGCCTGGCGGATGACGCGCTGCTGCGACGGGCCGTTCGGCGCCGTCAGACCGTTGCTGGCACCGTCCTGGTTGACGGCCGAGCCGCGCACGACCGCCAGTACCCGGTGGCCGTTCCGCCGGGCGTCGGACAGTCGCTCCACGAGGAGCATGCCGGCGCCCTCGGACCAGCCGGTGCCGTCGGCGGCGGCCGCGAAGGACTTGCAGCGGCCGTCGAAGGACAGCCCGCGCTGGCGGCTGAACTCGGTGAACGTGCCCGGGGTGGACATCACCGTGACGCCACCGGCCAGTGCCAGGGTGCATTCGCCGTTGCGCAGCGCCTGCATGGCCATGTGCAGGGTCACCAGCGACGAGGAGCACGCCGTGTCGACGGTGACGGCCGGGCCCTCCAGGCCGAAGGTGTACGACACCCGGCCCGAGGCGATGGAGCTGGAGCCGCCGGTGCCGAGGTAGCCCTCGACGCCGGGCGGCACCGCGCGCAGCCGGGAGGCGTAGTCGTGGTACATCACGCCGGCGAACACGCCGGTGCGGCTGCCGCGCACCGCCGTCGCGTCGATTCCGGCGCGTTCGAACGCCTCCCAGGCGGTCTCCAGCAGCAACCGCTGCTGCGGGTCCATGGCCAGCGCCTCGCGCGGGCTGATCCCGAAGAACGCCGGGTCGAAGTAGTTGGCGTCGTGCAGGAACCCGCCCTCGCGGACGTAGCTGGTGCCCGCGTCGTCCGGGTCGTCGTTGAAGAGCCGCTCGATGTCCCAGCCGCGGTCGGTGGGGAACTCGGAGATTCCGTCCCCGCCCTCGGACACCAGCCGCCACAGGTCCTCGGGCGACTCGATGCCGCCCGGGTAGCGGCAGCTCATGCCGACGATCGCGATCGGCTCCTGGTTCCCCGACTCCACCTCCTGGAGGCGACGGCGGGTCTCGTGCAGGTCGGCCGTCACCCGCTTGAGAAAGTAACGGAGCTTTTCCTCATTCATTTCGTGCGTTCCCCTTCGAGGAATCCGGTGCATACGACAGGCGGCTCCGCCGCGTGGTCGGGGCGCTCATGCCGGTCACGGTCGCGGTCACAGTCAGGAGATCCCGAATTCCTTGCCGATGAATTCGAAGAGGTCGTCGTCCGTCGCCGATTCGATCTCGTCGGTGACGTCGGCTCCGTCCTCCGGTCCTCGGTCGTCGCTCCACCTGGTCAGCAGGGCCTGGAGTCGTGCGGTGATCCTGGTACGGCCCTCGTCGTCCGGTTCGGCCCCCACGAGGGACGCCTCCAGCCGGTCGAGCTCGGCGAGCAGCGGGGCCACCGCGTTCGCGCCGTCCGGGACGAGTTCGCCGCGCAGGAACTGGACCAGTGCGTTGACGGTCGGGTAGTCGAAGATGAGCGTGGCCGGCAGGCGCACGCCGGTGGCCGCGCCCAGGCGGTTGCGCAGTTCCACCGCGGTGAGCGAGTCGAAGCCGACCTCGCTGAACGAGCGTGCCGGGTCGACCGTTTCGGGCCCGGGGTAGCCGAGCACGAGCGCCACCTGGGTGCAGACCAGCTCCACCAGTGCCTCGTCCCGCTCGGGCACGGTGAGCCCGGCCAGCCGCCGCAGCAGCGCCTCGGCTCCGGCCGCCGCCGCGTCGGCGGACTCGACGGCGCGGCGCACCGGCACCCGGACCAGGCCGCGGAAGAGCGGCGGCAGCATGCCGCCGCCCGCCAGGGCGCGCAGCGCGGCGAGGTCCAGTGGCATCGGGACCAGTACCGCCTCGTCCGTCCGGACTGCGGCGTCGAACAGTTCCAGGCCCTGTTCGGCGGTGAGCGGGACGATGCCGCCGCGCCGGATCCGGGCGGTCTCCGCCTCGTCCAGCGCGCCGCCCATGCCGCCCTCGGCCCACAGGCCCCAGGCGAGGGAGGTGGCGGTCAGGCCGTTCTCCCGGCGGTGCTGGGCCAGCGCGTCCAGGAAGGAGTTGGCGGCCGCGTAGTTGCCCTGGCCGGCGCCACCGAACACACCGGCGGCGGAGGAGAACAGGACGAACGCGGACAGGTCCAGGTCCCGCGTCAGTTCGTGCAGGTTCCAGGCCGCGTCGACCTTGGGCCGGAACACCCGGGCGAGACGGTCCGGTGTCAGGGAGCCGATCACCCCGTCGTCCAGCACACCTGCGGTGTGCACGACTGCGGTCAGCGGGCGGTCGGCCGGGATCGCGTCCAGCACGGCGGCCAGGGCCTCCCGGTCGGCGACGTCGCAGGCCGCCCAGGTGACGGTCGCGCCCGCCGCGGCGAGTTCGGAGCCGAGCCCGGCGGCGCCGGGGGCGTCCTGGCCGCGGCGGCTGACCAGCAGCAGGTGGCGGGCGCCGTGTTCGGCGACCAGGTGCCGGGCCAGCAGACCGCCCAGCATGCCGCTCGCGCCGGTGACCAGCACCGTGCCCGCGAGGTCGGGGGCCGTGGCCTGCTCCGCGGCCGCCGTGCGGGCCAGTCGCGGTGCCAGGACCGCGCCGTCGCGGACGGCCACCTGCGGCTCGCCGGCCGCAAGTGCGGCGGCGACCGTCGTGCGCGGGTCGCCCCGGCCGTCGGTGTCCACCAGGAGGATGCGGTCCGGGTTCTCCTGCTGGGCGGTCCGTGCCAGACCGAGCGCCGCGGCGACGGCGGGGTGCGGCATCGCGTCGCCGTCGGCGGCGATCACCGAGCGGGAGGTCAGCACGACGAGCGCGGCGTCGCCGAACCGCTCGTCGGCCGACCAGGCCCGCATCACGTCCAGCAGCCCCGCGCAGACCTCGTGCGTCTCGGCGGCCATTTCGCCGCCGCCGACCGGGCCGGGCGTCACGAAAACGAACTCCGGTGCCGGTTCGCCCGATTCCGTCGCGGCCGCCAGCGCGGCCAGGTCCGCGTGGGCGGTGAGCCCGAGCACGTCGGTGCCCACGGCCGCCCACCGGTCGGTCGCGGCGGCGTCGGCCCGCGCCGGGACGGGTGTCCATTCCACCCGGAACAGCGCGTCCTTGAGGCCGCCTCCGGCCCCGGCACCGAGTTGTTCCGGAGCCACCGTGCGCAGCGCGAGACCGGCCACCGAGGCCACCGGTGCACCTGTCGCGTCGGCGAGTTCCAGGGCCACCGTGCCGTTGTCCGCCGTGGTCAGCCGGACCCGCAGCGCGAAGGCGCCGACGGCGTGCAGCGAGACCCCGGTCCAGGAGAACGGCAGCCGCCCCTGGCCGCCGGACTCGGCGGCGGCCAGGCCCAGGGCGTGGAGTGCCGCGTCCAGCAGGGCGGGGTGGAGTCCGAAGGTCTTCGCGTCGGCTTCCGCCCCGTCGGGCAGCCGCACCTCGGCGAACACCTCGTCGCCGCGCCGCCAGGCGGCCGTGAGCCCCTGGAAGACCGGTCCGTAGCCGAAGCCGGAGTCGGCGAGACCCTCGTACAGGCCGTCGGTACCGATGGGTTCCGCGTCCGTCGGCGGCCACTGGCTCAGGTCGAACGCCGGTACCGCGGCGTCGCCCACCATCAGCGCACCGGTGGCGTGCCGCAGCCACGGTTCGTCGGCCGGGGCGTTCTCCGCGCGGGAGTGCAGCGTCAGTGCCCGGCGGCCCGCCTCGTCGGCGGCCAGCGACAGCCGCAGCTGCACACCGCCCTGCTCGGGCAGGACCAGCGGGGCTTCCAGGGTCAGTTCGTCAAGTCGGTCGCAGCCGACGTGCTCGCCCGCACGGAGCGCCAGCTCCACGAAGGCGGTGCCCGGCAGCAGGACCGTGCCCATCACCGCGTGGTCGGCCAGCCAGGGGTGGGTGGCCAGCGACAGCCTGCCGGTGAAGGCGACGCCGTCGGAGTCGGGAAGGTCCAGGGCCGCGCCGAGCAGCGGGTGGTCGGCGGCGTGCAGGCCGATCGAGGCGGCGTCGCCGCCGTCCGGGCCGTTCGACAGCCAGAACGGCCGGCGCTGGAAGGCGTAGGTCGGCAGCTCCGCCCGCCGGGCGCCGGTTCCGGCGAACACCGCGTCCCAGTCCGGGGCCGCGCCCCGGACGTGGGCGCCGCCGAGCGCGGCCACGAAGGTTTCGGGCTCGGGGCGGCCGGCGCGCAGCGCGGCGACGAAGGACAGCCCGTCACCGGTGACGCAGTCCTGCGCCATCGCGGTGAGCACCCCGTCCGGGCCCAGCTCCACGAAGGTGGTGACGCCCTGCGCCTCCAGGGTCCGGGCCGCGTCCAGGAAGCGGACGGCCTCACGGACGTGCCGCACCCAGAAGTCGGCGGTGGCGATCTCCTCGGCCGGGACCACGGCGCCGGTCAGGCCGGAGACGACCGGAATCCGGGGCGCCGCGTAGCTCAGGCCCTCGGCGACCTGGCGGAAGGCGTCCAGCATGCCGTCCATGTGCGGGGAGTGGAAGGCGTGGCTGACGGTGAGGCGCTTGGTCTTGCGGCCCTGTGCCTCGAAGGCTTCGGCGATCTCCAGTGCCGCGTCCTCGTCGCCCGCGATCACCACGGACGACGGTCCGTTGAGCGCGGCGATGCCGACCCGCTTGCCGGTGAGCGGCGTCACCTCGTCCTCGGATGCCTGCACGGCGATCATGGCGCCGCCCGCGGGGAGTTCCTGCATGAGCCTGCCGCGTGCCGCGACCAGCTTCGCCGCGTCCGCCAGGGACAGCACACCCGCCGCGTGGGCGGCGGCGAGCTCGCCGATGGAGTGCCCGGAGAGGAAGTCGGCCTTCAGCCCCCAGGACTCGGTGAGGCGGTACAGCGCGACCTCGACGGCGAACAGGGCGGGCTGGGTGAAGCCGGTCCGGTTCAGCTCCTCGGCGTCCTCGCCGAACAGCACGTCCTTCAGCGGCCGTTCCAGGAGCGGGTCCAGGTGGGCGCACACCGCGTCCAGCGCGCGGGCGAAGACGGGGAACGCCTCGTACAGCTCACGGCCCATGCCGAGCCGCTGGCTGCCCTGGCCGGTGAACAGGAACGCCGTCCTGCCGTCGGTTGCCTGCCCCTGGACCACGGTGGCGGCGGGGCGGCCCTCGGCGAGTGCTTCCAGGCCGGCCAGGAAGTCGTCCCGTTCGCGGGCCACGAGCACCGCGCGGTGCTCGAAGGAGGAGCGTGCGGTGGCCAGCGCGTGACCGATGTCGGCGACGGCGGCCGGCCGTTCGGCGGTCCGCAGGTGGGCCAGCAGCCGTGCGCCCTGGGCGCGCAGCGCCTCGGGGTCCTTGGCGGAGAGCACCCACGGCAGTGCGCCGGGTTCCCGGGTGCCGGGCTCGGTGTCCGCGGTGTCGTCCACCGGTGCCTGCTCGATGATGGCGTGCGCGTTGGTACCGCTCATGCCGAAGGAGGACACGCCCGCCCTGCGGGCCCGCCCGGTGGCGGGCCACGGCCGGGCCTCGGCGAGCAGTTCGACGGCGCCCGCCTCCCAGTCGACGTGCGGCGAGGGCGCGTCGACGTGCAGGGACTGCGGCAGCAGACCGTGCCGCATCGCCAGCACCATCTTGATGACGCCCGCGACACCGGCGGCGGCCTGGGTGTGGCCGAAGTTGGACTTGATGGAGCCGAGGAACAGTGGGCGGTCCTCGGGGCGGTCCTGACCGTAGGCGGCCAGCAGGGCCTGTGCCTCGATCGGGTCGCCCAGCGTCGTCCCGGTGCCGTGCGCCTCGACCGCGTCCACCTCGGACGCCGACAGACCGGCGTTGGCGAGGGCCTGCCGGATGACGCGCTGCTGCGACGGGCCGTTCGGCGCCGTCAGGCCATTGCTCGCACCGTCCTGGTTGACGGCGGTACCCCGCACGACGGCCAGCACCTCGTGGCCGTTTCGCCGGGCGTCGGACAGCCGCTCCACGAGCAGCATGCCGACGCCCTCGCCCCAGGCCGTGCCGTCGGCGGCGGCGGCGAAGGGCTTGCAGCGGCCGTTCGCGGCAAGACCGCGCTGGCGGCTGAACTCGGTGAACACGGTGGGCGTGGTGATGATGGTGACGCCACCGGCCAGCGCGAGGCTGCATTCGCCGTTGCGCAGCGCCTGCGCCGCCAGGTGCAGCGCCACCAGCGACGAGGAGCAGGCGGTGTCGACGGTGACGGCCGGGCCCTCGAAGCCGAAGGTGTACGACACCCGGCCCGAGGCGATGGAGCTGGAGCCGCCGGTGCCGAGGTAGCCCTCGACGCCTTCGGGGAAGGTACGGAGCCGCGAGACGTAGTCGTTGTGCATCTGGCCGACGAAGACGCCGACCTGCTGACCGCGCAGCCCCACCGGGTCGATTCCGGCCCGCTCGAACGCCTCCCAGGAGGTTTCCAGCAGCAGCCGCTGCTGCGGGTCCATGGCCAGCGCCTCGCGGGGGTTGATCCCGAAGAACGCCGGGTCGAAGTGGTGGGCGTCGTAGACGAAGCCGCCCTCGCGGGCGTAGGAGGTGCCGGGCCGGTCCGGGTCGGGGTCGTAGAGCCCCTCGATGTCCCAGCCGCGCTCCGTGGGCAGGTGCGACATGCCATCGCGGCCCTCGGCGAGCAGCTCCCACAGGTCCTCGGGGGTATGGACGTCGCCGGGGAAGCGGCAGCTCATCGCGACGATCGCGATCGGGTCGTCGTCCTCGGCGGTTCCGCCGCCCGCACCGGTCCGCTCGGGCAGGGCGGCGGCAGCCGCGGAGCCGAGCAGTTCGTCACGGAGGTAGCCCGCCAGGGCGGTCGGCGACGGGTAGTCGAAGACCAGGGTGGCCGGGAGGCGCAGTCCGGCGGCGGCACCGAGCCGGTTGCGGAACTCGACGGCGGTCAGCGAGTCGAAGCCGAGGTCCTTGAACGCCCGGCTCGCCTCGACCGCGTCGGGCGAGTCGTGGCCGAGGACGACGGCGACCTGGGTGCGCACCAGTTCCAGCAGGGCCGCGTCGCGTTCCGCCTCGGGCAGCCGGACCAGCCGCTCCACCAGCGAGGCGGCGTCGGAACCGGTGCCCGTCTCGGCGGTGCGCCGCGTGGTGCCGCCGCGCACGAGACCGCGCAGCAGCGCGGGCACCATGCCGATGGGGGCACCGGCCAGCGGGGCCAGGTCGAGTTGCATGGGCACCAGGAGTGCCTCGCCCACCTGGTGGGCGGCGTCGAACAGGGCGAGGCCCTCGTCCGAGGACAGCCCGAGCACGCCGGACCGGCTCATCCGGGACTTGTCGGTCACGTCGAGTTCGCCGGTCATGCCGCTGGCCTCGGCCCACAGCCCCCAGGCCAGCGAGGTGGCGGCCAGGCCCCGGGTGTGCCGGTGCCGGGCCAGGGCGTCCAGGAAGGAGTTGGCGGCGGCGTAGTTGGCCTGGCCCGCGCCGCCGAAGGTTCCGGCGGCGGAGGAGAACAGCACGAAGTCGGCGAGGTCGTGGTCCCTGGTCAGCTCGTGCAGGTTGACGGCGGCGTCCACCTTCGGGCGGAGCACCTTTTCCAGCCGTTCCGGGGTCAGCGAGCCGACCACGCCGTCGTCCAGCACACCGGCGGTGTGCACGACGGCGGTCAGCGGGTGCTGGGCCGGGACGGCGGCCAGGACGGCGGCGAGCGCCTCCCGGTCGGCGGCGTCGCAGGCGGCGATGGTCACCTCGGCGCCCAGTTCGCGCAGTTCCGCGGCGAGTTCGGCGGCGCCCGCGGCCCGTTCGCCGCGGCGGCTGGTGAGCAGCAGGTGTCGGGCGCCGCGCTCGGTGACCGCGTGCCGGGCGACCAGGCCGCCGAGGGTGCCGGTGCCGCCGGTGATCAGGACGGTGCCGTCCGGGTTCCAGGCGGCGGGCACGGTCAGCACGACCTTGCCGATGTGCCGGGCCTGGCTGAGGTAGCGGAAGGCGTCCGGGGCCTGTCGCACGTCCCACGAGGTGATCGGCGGTGGGGTCAGGGCGCCGCGGTCGAACAGCTCCAGCAGTTCGCGGAGCATGTCCTGGATGCGGTCGAGTCCGGCCTCGGTCAGGTCGAACGCCTGGTAGGAGACGCCCGGGTAGGTGGCGGCGACGTCTTCCGGCAGCCGCACGTCGGTCTTGCCCATCTCGACGAACCGGCCGCCGCGCGGCAGCAGCCGCAGCGAGGCGTCGACGAACTCGCGCGCCAGCGAGTCGAGGACGACGTCGACGCCGCGGCCCTCGCTGGCCTCGCGGAACTTCTCCTCGAAGGCCAGGTCGCGGGAGGAGGCGATGCGGTCCTCGGCGAGGCCCAGCGAGCGCAGGGTGTCCCACTTGCCGGGACTGGCGGTGGCGTAGACGTCCACGCCCCAGTGCCGGGCGAGTTGCACGGCGGCCATGCCGACGCCGCCCGCTGCGGCGTGGACCAGGAGCGATTCGCCGCCCCTCAGGTCGGCGAGGTCGCGCAGCGCGTAGTACGCCGTCATGAAGACGATGGGGACGGACGCCGCCTCGGCGAACGTCCAGCTGCCCGGCATCGGGGCGATCATCCTGCGGTCGACGACCACCAGGGGTCCGAAGCCGCCGGGCAGCATGCCCATGACGCGGTCGCCGGGGGCCAGGTCGGTGACGCCGGGTCCGGTCTCCAGGACCACACCGGCGCCCTCGCTGCCCATCAGCCCGGCGTCGCCGGGGTACATGCCCAGGGCGTTGAGGACGTCGCGGAAGTTCACACCGGCGGCGCGGACCGCGACCCGCACCTGTCCGGCCTCCAGCGGGGCGGTGGCCTCCGGGGTCGGCAGCAGGGTCAGGTTCTCCAGCGTGCCCTTGTCCAGGATGTCCAGCCGCCAGGCCGGTTCGCCGGCCGGCGGGACCATGGCACCGGCGGAGGGGACGCGCGCCAGCCGCGGGGCGTGCGCGGTGCCGCGGCGCAGCGCGAACTGCGGTTCGCCGGAGGCGAGCGCGGCGGCGAGTTCCTCGTCGGAGGTGTCGTCGTCGAGGTCGGCCAGGACCAGCCGGTCCGGGTTCTCCGACTGCGCCGAGCGGACCAGGCCCCACACCGGGGCGTGTGCCAGGTCGTGCACCCCGGCGTCGCTCTGGGTGGCGACCGCGCCCCGGGTGACCAGGACCAGCCGGGACTCGGCGAAGCGCTCGTCCTCCAGCCACTCCTGCACCAGCGCGAGCGCGTCCCGCACGGCGGTGTGGACGGCCCCGGTCACCTCGTCGTCGGCGACGCGCCGCGGGGTGCAGTGCGCCAGGACGAAGGCGGGTGCCTCGGCGCCGTTCCCGACGGCCTCGGCGAGGGCGTCCAGGTCGGCGTGGACGGATGCTCCCGCCACCGGCACCGAGGGAGCGCCGTCGGTGCGCAGCACCGCCCACGACACGGAGTCCGCGGAGGCGGCGGGCACCGGCACGGTGGCCCAGTCGAGCCGGAACAGCGATTCATGGTGTGCGGCGGTGCGTCCGCCGAGCGAGCCCGCCGCGACCGGGCGCAGCGCCAGGTGTTCCACGGCGGCCACCGGTGCCCCGGTGGCGTCGGCGAGTTCCAGGGACACCCCGTCGGCGCCTGCCGGGCTGAGGTGGACCCGCAGGGTGCCTGCGCCGACCGCGTAGAGCGACACACCGCTCCAGGAGAACGGCAGCCTGCCCTGTTCGTCGCCTCCCTGACGGGCGAAGGTGGAGTGCAGCGCGGCGTCCAGCAGCGCCGGGTGGAGTCCGAAGGCGGCGGCCTCGGACCGCCGGTCCTCGGGGAGTTCGACCTCGGCGAAGACCTCGTCGTCGCGCAGCCAGGCGGCCTTGAGCCCCTGGAAGACGGGTCCGTAGGCGAAACCGCCCTGGGCCAGGTGCTCGTAGAGTCCCTCGACCGCGGCGGCCTCGGCACCGGGCGGCGGCCACGCGGCGAGGTCGAACGACGGCTGCGGGGCACCGGTGGTCAGTATCCCACTGGCGTGCCGGGTCCACGGCTCCTCGGCGGCTGCGTCCTGGGCCCGCGAGTACAGCTCGACCGTGCGGTGACCGGCGTCGAGGGTGGCGCCGACCAGGATCTGGAGCTGGAGCGCGCCGTGTTCGGGGAGGATCAGCGGCGCCTCGATGGTCAGTTCGTCCAGCCGGTCGCAGCCGACCTGGTCGCCGGCCCGTACGGCCAGCTCCACGAAGGCGGTGCCGGGCAGCAGCACGGTGCCCATGACGGCGTGGTCGGCGAGCCACGGGTGGGTCTCCAGCGAGAGCCGTCCGGTGAACAGGAATCCGTCGGAGTCGGCGAGCGGGACGGCCGCGCCGAGCAGCGGGTGGTCGGCGCGGCCCAGGCCCGCCGACTCCACGTCGCCCACGGCGCCCGCGGGCGAGCGCAGCCAGAAACGGCGGCGCTGGAAGGCGTACGTGGGGAGCTCCACCCGTGCGGCACCGGTACCGGCGAAGAACGCGTCCCAGTCCACCGTCAGACCACGGGCGTGTGCGCGTGCGACGGCGGCGGTCAGGGACTCCGCCTCGGGACGGCCCGCGCGCAGCGTCGCGGCGAACGACGTGTCGTCCCCGGTGGCGCAGTCCTGTGCCATGGCGGTGAGCACACCGTCGGGCCCGAGTTCGACGAAGGTGGTGACGCCCTGGGCTTCGAGTGCGCGGATGCCGTCGAGGAAGCGGACCGCCTCGCGGACGTGCCGCACCCAGAAGTCCGCGGTGGTGATCTCCTCGGCGGAGACCAGGTCCCCGGTGAGGTTGGAGACGATCGGGATGCGCGGCGCCTCGTACGCGATGCTCTCCGCGACCTCGCGGAACGCGTCGAGCATGCCGTCCATGCGCGGCGAGTGGAAGGCGTGGGAGACGGTGAGGCGCTTGGTCTTGCGACCCCGCGCCTCGAAACCGGCGGCGATCGCTTCGGCGGCGTCCTCGTCACCCGCGACCACGACGGACTGCGGACCGTTCAGCGCGGCGATGCTCACACCCTCGACCAGCAGCGGCAGCACCTCGTCCTCCGACGCCTGCACCGCCACCATCGCACCACCGGCAGGCAGCTCCTGCATCAACCGGCCACGCGCAGCAACCAGCTTCGCCGCATCCGCCAGGGACATCACGCCGGAGACATGCGCGGCAGCCAGCTCACCGATGGAGTGCCCGGACAGGAAGTCCGGACGCAGACCCCATGCCTCGACGAGACGGAACAACGCCACCTCGACCGCGAACAACGCAGGCTGAGTGAAACCCGTCCGGTCCAGCGCCTCGGCGTCGTCACCGAACAGCACGGTCTTCAGAGGCTGTTCGAGATGCCGATCCAACTCGTCGCAGACCGCGTCCAGCGCCTGAGCGAACACGGGGAACGTCTCGTACAGTTCACGGCCCATGCCGAGGCGCTGGCTGCCCTGGCCGGTGAACAGGAACGCCGTCCTGCCATCGGCCACCACGTCCTCGACCAGGTGCGACGCGGACTCGCCGCGCGCCAGGGACTCCAGGCCCGCGACCAGCGCGGCCCGGTCCCGGCCCACGACCACCGCACGGTGATCGAGGGCGGTCCGGGTGGTGGCCAGCGAGTGACCGAGATCCAGGGACCGCTGCCCGGGGAACCGCGCGATGTGGGCGAGCAGCCGCTCGGCCTGGGCGCGCAGCGCCTCCGTGCTCCTGGCGGACAGCACCCACGGCAGCACGCCGGACTCGCGCGACGGCGCGCCCGCGGCGGATTCCGCGACGGCCTCCGGCTCCGGGGCCTGCTCGATGATCGTGTGCGCATTGGTACCCGACACACCGAACGAGGAGATGCCCGCGCGGCGGGGGTGACCGGTCTCCGGCCACGCCACCGACTCGGTGAGCAGCGAGACCGCGCCCGCCTCCCAGTCCACGTGCGGCGACGGCTCGTCGACATGCAGCGTCTGCGGCAGCACACCGTGGCGCATCGCCATGACCATCTTGATGATGCCCGCGACACCGGCAGCGGCCTGGGTGTGGCCCAGGTTCGACTTGATGGAGCCCAGCAGCAGGGGCTGGTCCGCGGACTTCTCGCGACCGTAGGTGGCGAGCAGCGCCTGCGCCTCGATCGGGTCGCCCAGCGTGGTTCCCGTGCCGTGCGCCTCGACGACGTCGACCTCGGTGGCCGGGACGCCCGCGTTGGCCAGCGCCTGCCGGATGACGCGCTGCTGGGAGGGGCCGTTCGGGGCGGTGAGGCCGTTGCTGGCACCGTCCTGGTTCACCGCCGTGCCGCGCACGACGGCGAGGACGGGGTGGCCGTTCTTCCGGGCGTCGGAGAGGCGTTCCACGAGGAGCATGCCCGCTCCCTCGGACCAGCCGGTGCCGTCCGCCGACGCGGCGAAGGACTTGCACCGGCCGCTGGTGGACAGGCCGCCCTGGCGGCTGAAGTCGATGAAGGTGTCCGGGGTGGCCATGACGGTCACACCACCGGCCAATGCCATGGTGCACTCGCCGTTGCGCAGTGCCTGGGCGGCGAGGTGCAGGGCGACCAGCGACGAGGAGCAGGCGGTGTCGATGGTGACCGCCGGGCCCTCCAGGCCGAAGGTGTAGGCGATGCGGCCGGAGGCGACGCTGCCCGCGGTACCGGTGCCCAGGTAGCCCTCCAGACCCTCGGGCAGGGCGGTCAGCCGGGACAGGTAGTCGTGGTACATGACGCCCGCGAACACACCGGTCCTGCTGCCGCGCACCGAGGCCGGGTCGATGCCCGCCCGCTCGAAGACCTCCCAGGAGGTCTCCAGCAGCAGCCGCTGGTGCGGGTCCATGGCCAGCGCCTCACGGGGGTTGATCCCGAAGAAGTCCGGGTCGAAGTCGCCCGCGTCGTAGAGGAATCCACCCTCGATGGTGGCGCTGGTGCCGACGGCTCCCTGGTCGTCGCTCTGGAGTCCGTCCAGCTGCCAGCCGCGGTCGGTCGGGAAGCCGGAGATGGCGTCGTTGGCGCCGAGGACGAACTGCCACAGTTCCTCGGGGCTGGCGATTCCGCCCGGGTAGCGGCAGCTCATGCCGACGATGGCGATCGGCTCGTCGTCGGCGAGAGCCGTGACGGTCGCCGGGGCGGCGCTGTCGGCGTCGTCGCCGAGGATCTCGACGCGCAGGAAGCCGGCCAGGGCGGTGGGCGTCGGGTAGTCGAAGACGAGGGTGGCCGGGAGGCGGACGGAGGTCACGGCGCCGATGCGGTTGCGCAGTTCGACGGCGGTGAGCGAGTCGAAGCCCAGTTCCTTGAAGGCCCGGCCCGCGTCGACGGCCTCCGGCCCGGCGTAGCCGAGCACGGCGGCGACCTGGGTGCGGACGAGTTCCAGCAGGAATTCGTCGCGCTCGGGCACGGACAGGCCGAGCAGGCGCTCGGCGAGCCCGCCGACGGGGGTGGCGCCGCCCGTCTCGACGACCCGGCGGCCGGGCAGGCGCACCAGGCCGCGCAGGATCGCGGGCACCTGGCTCGCGTCGGTGGCCCGGCGCAGCGGTGCGAGGTCCAGGTGCATGGGCACGAGGGCGGGGTCGCCCACGGCCAGGGCGGTGTCCAGCAGGGTCAGGCCGTCCTCGGAGGACAGGGCCGCGACGCCGGCGCGGGTGATGCGCCGGATGTCGGTGTCGTCGAGGTCCCCGGTCATGCCGCTTCGCTCGGCCCACAGGCCCCAGGCGAGGGCGGTGGCGGGCAGTCCCCGGGCGCGGCGGCGCTGGGCGAGGGCGTCCAGGAAGGCGTTGGCGGCGGCGTAGTTGGCCTGACCGGGTCCGCCGAGGGTGCCCGCGGCGGCGGAGAACAGCACGAACGCGGCGAGGTCCAGCTCGCGGGTCAGCTCGTGCAGGTGGAGCGCGCCGTCGGTCTTCGGCGGCAGCACCCGGTCGATGCGCTCGGGGGTGAGCGAGTCGAACACGCCGTCGTCCAGCACACCGGCGGTGTGCACGACGGCGGTGAGCGGGTGCTCGGCCGGGACGGCGGCCAGGACCGCGGCCAGCGCGTCCCGGTCGGCCACGTCGCAGGCGGCGAGGGTCACTTCGGCGCCCAGCTCGCGCAGTTCGGCGACGAGTGTGTCGGCGCCCCGGGCGGCGGTGCCGCGGCGGCTGAGCAGCAGCAGGTTCCGCACCCCGTGCTCGGCGACCAGGTGCCGGGCGACCAGACCGCCCAGGGTGCCGGTGGCGCCGGTGACCAGGGCGGTGCCCCGGGGGTCGAGGGCGGGGACGGTGTGTGCGGTGTCGGCGGCGACGCGGGCCAGTCGCGGTGCGACCACGGACCCGGCGCGGACGGCGAGCTGCGGTTCGTCGGAGGCGAGGGCGGTGGGCAGTGCCCGGTAGGACTCGTCGCGGCCGTCCACGTCGAGCAGGACGAAACGGTCGGGGTTCTCCGTCTGGGCGGAGCGCAGCAGGCCCCACAGCGGTGCGTGCGCGAGGTCGTCGACGTCCGCGGTGGCGGTGGTGGCGACGGCGTTGCGGGTGGCGACGACGAGCCGGGAGCCGGTGAACCGGTCGTCGGCGAGCCAGTCCTGGGCCAGTGCGAGGGTGCGGTGCAGCGCGGCCCGCAGGTCGGCGGCCGGTTCGGGGGCGCCCTCGGTGTCCGTGCCGGGACCGAAGAACGGCACGACGACTGCCTGCGGGAGGGGGGTGCCGGCGGTGACGGCCTCGGCGAGCGCGGCAAGGTCGGGGTAGGCGGCGGCGGTGGGCAGTGCGGCGGCCAGCTCGGGCAGGGGCGTGTCGCCCAGCAGCGCCCACTGTCCGGCGGCGACGGTGGTGGCGGCCGGGACCGGCGCCGGGGTCCATTCGACGCGGAAGAGGGAGTCGTGGAAGGTGGAGCGGGCGGCGTGCACCTGCTCCGGGGAGACGGGGCGCAGCAGCAGCGCGTCGACGGAGGCGACCGGCGCCCCGCTCTCGTCGGCCACCAGGACGGAGACGGTGTCCTGACCGGCGGGCGACAGGCGCACGCGCAGCGCGGTGGCGCCGATGGCGTGCAGTGCCACCCCGCTCCAGGAGAACGGCAGCCTTCCGTGTTCGGTGGGTTCCAGCAGGGAGCCGATGCCGACGCCGTGCAGGGCCGCGTCGAGCAGCGCCGGGTGCAGGCCGAACAGGCCGGCCTCCTCGTGGGCGCTGTCCGGGAGGCGGACCTCGGCGTAGACGTCGTCGCCGTGCTGCCAGGCGGCCCTGAGTCCCTGGAAGACCGGGCCGTAGGCGAAGCCGGTATCGGCGAGCCAGTCGTAGAGGCCGTCGATGGGAACCTCGGTGGCGTCGGCCGGGGGCCAGGCGGTGAGGTCGGTGGCGGGGGCGGTGGCACCGGTGGCGAGCACACCGGTGGCGTGCCGGGTCCATTCCCCCTCGCCCCAGCCGGTGCCGTCGGCGGACTCCTCCGGGCGGGAGTGCAGGGTCAGTGAGCGGCGGCCGGAGCCGTCCGGGGCGCCGACGGTCACCTGAAGCTGCACGCCGCCCTGCGGGGGCAGTACCAGCGGCGCCTCCAGGGTGAGTTCCTCAAGGACGTCGCAGCCGGCGTGGTCACCGGCCCGGACGGCGAGTTCCACGAAGGCGGTGCCGGGCAGCAGCACCGTGTCCATCACGGCGTGGTCGGCGAGCCAGGGGTGGGTGGCGAGCGAGAGCCGCCCGGTGAACAGGAATCCGGCGGCGTCGGCGAGGGAGACCGCGGCGCCGAGCAGCGGATGGTCGGCGGAGCCGAGTCCGGCGGCGGTGACGTCACCGGTCCAGTGGCCGGCGGGCTCCGGCCAGTACAGCTCGCGCTGGAAGGCGTAGGTGGGGAGCTCCACGCGGCGGCCGCCGGAACCGGCGAAGACAGCGGTCCAGTCGATGTCGACGCCGTGCGTGTGGGCCTGTGCCAGTGCGGTGACAAGGGCCCTGGCCTCGGGGCGGTCGGCACGCAGCAGCGGCACGAAGGCCGCGGTCCCGGCCGTGACGCAGTCCTGTGCCATGGCGGTGAGGACGCCGCCGGGGCCGAGTTCCACATAGGTGGAGACGCCGTACTCCTGGAGCCTGGCGATGCCGTCGTGGAAGCGGACCGCCTCACGGACGTGCCGCACCCAGTGGTCTGGGGTGCAGATCTCGGTGGCGGAGACGGAGGAACCGGTGAGGTTGGAGACGATCGGGATGACCGGCGCCCGGTAGTCGACGCTCTGCGCGACCTCGCGGAAGGCGTCCAGCATGCCGTCCATGCGCGGCGAGTGGAACGCGTGCGAGACGGTCAGACGCTTGGTCTTGCGCCCCTGCTCCTCGAAGGCGGCGGCGATCGCCGCGGTCGCGTCCTCGTCGCCCGCGACGACGACGGACTGCGGGCCGTTGAGCGCGGCGATGCTCACGCCCTCGGTCAGCAGCGGCAGCACCTCCTCCTCGGATGCCTGCACCGCGATCATCGCCCCACCGGCAGGCAGCTCCTGCATGAGGCGGCCACGGGCCGCCACCAGCTTCGCCGCGTCCGCCAGGGACAACACACCCGCCACATGCGCGGCGGCGAGTTCGCCGATGGAGTGGCCGACGACGAAGTCGGGCCGGACGCCCCAGCCCTCCAGCAGCCGGAACAGCGCGACCTCGATGGCGAAGAGGGCGGGCTGGGTGTAGCCGGTCCGGTCCAGCAGGGTGGAGTCGGCGTCGAACATGACGTCGCGCAGCGGTCGTTCGAGGTACGGGTCGAGCTCGGCGCAGACCGCGTCGAGCGCCTCGGCGAAGGCCGGAACTGCCGCGTACAGCTCGCGGCCCATGCCGGCCCGCTGGCTGCCCTGGCCGGAGAACAGGAACGCCGTCTTGCCGTCGGTGACCTGGCCGCGGACCAGGTCGGCGGAGGTGCCCTCGGTGGCCAGTGCGGTCAGCAGGCCCAGCAGTTCGTCCCGGCCCGCGTCGTCGCCGGCGAGGAGGACGGCGCGGTGGTCGAGGGAGGCGCGGGTGGTGGCCAGCGAGTGGCCGAGGTCGGTCGGGTTCGGCGCGGGAGCGGTTTCGATGTGGGCGGCGAGCCGCTCGGCCTGGGCCCGGAGCGCCTGCGCGGTCTGCCCGGAGACCAGCAGCGGTATCAGTCCGCCGAGCCCGGACCAGCGGGCCGGGGAGGAGTCCTCCGCGACGGTCCGGTCCTCGGCCGGGGCCTGCTCGATGACGGTGTGGGCGTTGGTGCCGGACACACCGAAGGACGAGATGCCGGCGCGGCGCGGCTGGCCGGTCTCCGGCCAGTCGACGGCGTCGGTCAGCAGCTCGACGGCGCCCGCCGTCCAGTCGACGTCCCGCGAGGGTGCGTCGACGTGGAGCGTCTTGGGGATCACTCCGTGTTCGATGGCCTTGACCATCTTGATGATCCCGGCGACACCGGCCGCGGCCTGGGTGTGGCCGAAGTTCGACTTCACCGAGCCCAGCCACAGCGGCCGTCCCTCAGGCCGGTTCTGGCCGTAGGTGGCGAGCAGGGCCTGTGCCTCGATCGGGTCGCCGAGGCTGGTGCCGGTGCCGTGTGCCTCGACGGCGTCCACCTGGGCGGGGGTGAGCCGGGCGTCGGTGAGGGCCTGGCGGATGACGCGCTGCTGGGACGGGCCGTTGGGGGCGGTCAGCCCGTTGCTGGCACCGTCCTGGTTGATGGCCGAGCCGCGGACGATCGCGAGGACCGGGTGGCCGTTCTTCCGCGCGTCGGAGAGCCGCTCCACGAGGAGCATGCCGACGCCCTCGCCCCAGCCGGTGCCGTCGGCGCCGTCGGCGAACGCCTTGCAGCGGCCGTCGGGGGCCAGGCCCCGCTGGCGGCTGAAGTTGATGAATGCCCGCGGACTGTTCATCACGGTGACGCCGCCGGTGAGCGCCATGGAGCACTCGTCGTTGCGCAGCGCCTGAACGGCGAGGTGCAGGGCGACCAGCGACGAGGAGCACGCCGTGTCGACGGTGAGCGCCGGGCCCTCCAGGCCGAAGGTGTAGGAGATGCGGCCCGAGATGACGCTCGCCGCGTTGCCGGTCAGCAGGTACTGCTCGACACCCTGCGGCAGCCGGTGCATCAGCTCCGGGTAGTCCTGGCCGTTGGTTCCGATGAACACCCCGGCCTTGCTGCCGCGCAGCGTGGCCGGGTCGATCCCGGCCCGCTCGAACGTCTCCCAGGCGGTTTCCAACAGCAGCCGCTGCTGGGGGTCCATGCCCAGGGTCTCGCGCGGCGAGATCCCGAAGAACGCGGCGTCGAACTCGCCCGCACCGTCGAGGAATCCGCCCTTGTCGGTGTAGCTGGTGCCCTGCTGGTCGGGGTCGGCGTCGAAGAGCGACTCGACGTCCCAGCCGCGGTCCGTGGGGAAGTCCGCGATGGCGTCACCGCCCGAGGCCACGAGCTGCCACAGATCTTCCGGGGACCTGACGCCTCCGGGGAAGCGGCAGCTCATGCCCACGATCGCGATCGGCTCAGGCTCCTGCGACTCGACCTCGCGCAGACGCTGCCGCGTCTGGTGCAGATCAGCAGTTACCCGCTTGAGGTAGTCGAGGATCTTGTCCTGATCCGCCATTGGAATCTCACCCATGCTTCTCGTCACAAACCTTGCGCCCGCGGACCCCGTACCGCTCCCGGCGGCGTTCGCCCCGTCGCGCCGCCCGGCACGCGCGCTCGCCACGCCGGCCGAAAGCCCTGGCAGCTGTGCTGCGGGGACTTCCGGCCGCCGTGCGCTCGCACGCGCCGGACGACGTCTTCTCCGGGCGAACCCTGCCGGTCACCACACTGGATCCCTAGATTCCGAGTTCTTTCTCGATGAAGTCGAAGACCTCATCGGGCGTTGCTTCTTGCAGCTTCTTCACTGTGTCGCCGGTGGTCTCCGCCGCGCGTGTGCTCGGCGCCTCCCACCGTGCCGTCAGGGCCTGGAGCCGGGCGGCGATGTCCGCCCGGATCTCGCCGTCCTCGGCGGCCGGGTCGAGCACCGAGAGCGCGGATTCCAGCTTCTCCAGTTCCGCGATGCCCGGTGCTGCCGCCGTCGCGCCGCCGTCCTGCGTGATCTCGGCCCGCAGGAACTCGGCGAGGACGGCCGGGGTCGGATAGTCGAAGACCAGCGTGGCCGGCAGTTTCTGCCCGGTGGCCGCGCCGAGCCTGTTGCGCAGTTCGAGGGCGATGAGCGAGTCGAAGCCCAGCTCCTTGAACGCCCGGCCCGCGCCGACCTCTTCGGTCGAGGAGTGTCCCAGCGCGGCGGCCGCGTGGGTGCGCACCAACTCCAGGACGGTGAGGGACTGTTCGGCCAGGGACATTCCCGCCAGCTTCTGCCGCAGCGCGGACGCCGGGTCCGCTGCCGCGTCCTGGCCGCCACCGGCCGGGCCGCCGTCCATCAGCCGCCTGACCTCGGGCAGGTCGGCGATGAGCGGGCTGGGCCGCACCGCGGTGTAGCCGTGGGTGAAGCGTTCCCACTGGATGTCGGCGACGGCCACGACCGTGTCGGTGTGGTCCAGGGCCTGCTGGAGCGCCCTGATCGCCGAGTCCGGTGCCATGGCGGGCACACCGCCCCGGTCCAGCCGCTCGCCGATGGCGCCGCCGGCCGCGAGGCCCGTGTCGCCCCAGCGACCCCAGGCCACCGAGGTGGCGGGCAGTCCGTCGGCCCGGCGCTGCTCGGCCAGGGCATCCAAGTAGGCGTTGGCCGCTGCGTAGTTGCCCTGTCCGGCGTCGCCGAGCGTGCCCGCGATGCCGGAGAACAGCACGAACGCGGAGAGGTCCAGGTCCTGGGTGAGCTCGTGCAGGTGGCGGGCGGCGTCGGCCTTGGGGCCGAGCACCGTCGCGAACCGCTGCGGTGTCAGGGCGTCCAGCACACCGTCGTCGAGGACACCGGCGGTGTGCACGACGGCGGTGAGCGGCCTGTCGGCCGGGACGGCGGCGAGGAGCGCCTCGACGGCCTTGCGGTCGGCCACGTCACAGGCGGCGACGGTGACCTCCGCGCCGAGCGCGGTCAGTTCCTCGCGCAGCTCGGCCGCGCCCGGCGCGTCCGGACCACGACGACTGGTCAGCACCAGGTGCTCGGCACCGTTGCGAGCCAGCCAACGCGCCACCTGCGCACCCAACGCACCCGTACCCCCGGTCACCAGCGTCGTCCCGGACGGACGCCACTCCCGCACCGGCACGGCGTCGGCCAGCGGGGCACGACTCAGCCTGCGGGCGAAGACGCCCGCGGCGCGGATCGCGAGCTGGTCCTCGTCCTCGGCTCCCGCGAGGACCGTGACCAGCCGGGCCAGTGCCCGGTCATCGGCGGCCTGCGGCAGATCGATGAGACCGCCCCAGCGCTCCGGGTACTCCAGTGCGGCAGTGCGGCCCAGGCCCCAGGCGAGCGCCTGTGCCGGGTTGTCCGTCCGGTCGGAGCGGCTGACGGAGACGGCACCCCGGGTGGCGCACCACAGCGGCGCGTCGATTCCGGCGTCGCCCAGCGCCTGGATCAGTGCGGCGGAACCGGTGAGTCCGGCATTGACGTTGTCGGTGCCGGGGGCCATCTGCTCGTCGAAGGCCAGCAGCGACAGGACACCGGCGACCGGCGTGGCGTCGTCCGACTCCTCGCGGAGCCTGCGGGTCACCGTTTCCCTGTCGAGTTCCACGGCGCTCAGCGTGAGCTGTCGTACGTCGGCACCGCGTTCCACCAGCGTGCGCACCGTGCCGAGCGCCCAGTCGTCGACGAGCGCGGACTCCGGTACGACCAGCAGCCAGGTGCCGGACAGCCGCACGGACCGGCTCTCGGCCAGCGGCTTCCAGGTCACGCGGTAGCGCCAGCCGTCCAGTGCGGACAGTTCGCGGCTCCGGCGGTGCCAGGAGGAGAGCGCGGGCAACAGGGAGCTCAGTGAGGACAGTTCCTCGTCGCTGCCGAACTCCAGTGTCCCGGCGAGCGACTCCAGGTCCTCGGCTTCGACGGCTTCCCAGAAGCGGGCGTCGACGGCATCGGCCGGCAGTGTCTCGGTACCGGTGTCGGGCTCGGCCGCCTGCGGCCACAGGTGCTGGTGCTGGAAGGCGTAGGTGGGCAGGTCGGTCCTGCGGGCACCCGTGCCCTCGAACACCGCCCCCCAGTCCACCTCGACACCCCGGGCCCATGCCTCGCCCAGCGACAACCAGAACCGCTCCGGACCACCCTCACCACGCCGCAACGACCCCACCAC
>NZ_JBHJWQ010000055.1:0-25384 GCF_042266885.1 Streptomyces sp. NPDC056061
CGTCTTCTCTCTGCTGCATTGCCACCCCTACGGAGTAGTTCCTCCTCGATCACACTGTACCTAGGGAGGCGCACCTCCGGTGCCCCGCGATCGAGCTTAATTCCCTAGGTTAGACCCACCATTCGCGGTGCGGCTTCATCGGGGTCGACGAAGCCCCGTCCCTCGCAGCGCGGGAGACGGGGCTGGACGGAACCCCGTGTCAGGCCACGTGCCCGCAGCCGCCGCACACGTACTGTGATTCGTTCGTGGGGTTACCGTTCTCGTCGGTCTCGATCGTCTTGTACATGGTGCCTCCGCAGTTCGGGCACCCCTGCGTCTGAATCAGCTGTCCCATGCGCGCCTCCATCTCGTCGATGATCGCCTGGTCCTGCGCCCGCTTCTCATCCTTGTGGGTGAGGGCGGAGTTCAAGAGGGACAGCGCGTGACGTCGGTCCGCCTCACGCTGGGTGATGTCCTCAGCCGAATCGTCGAGGACGCCAACCCGCGGGCACGACGGGCACCATGCGCGGTCTCCATGCACGATCATGTCAGTCTGGCAGTGCGGGCATGTCATTCCTACAGTCTCCCCCGTGCTACAGCATCAAGCCGTGCCGATTGGGATCGATGCACCCGCCGGTCGACGTGCCGCAGCCGAAACACCCTCCGCCGCTCGACGGGGCGGGCGGAGGCGTCGGTGCCGGCGTCGGGGTTGCCTGCTGCTCGTCGCTGTCGTTCTCGTTGCTGCTCATCTGCTTGTGCTCCAGTTGTGGTTGGTCATGGTTGCCATGCTGGTTCCAGGGCTCGAATGCGTGCCGTGCGCGCCCGCACTCGGGCGAAAAATCTCTCCTCGTCGGCCTCCAGTTCCGTCTCCAGACGGTGGTACAGGCGCCACGCGTCCGCGGTGATCTCGTACCTGCACCGGGGACACCTGTACGCATCCGATGACGTCGACAGGTGCCCCCTGCACCGAGGGCAGGTCAGTGGCACGGGCACTCGCAGGCAGGTAATCGGCAGCCCCTGTGCGCGTCTTCTCCGGCGCAGGCGCGGAGGGCGACGGCACACAATCGGCTGACGTGCATCTCGGTGGCGCCTGTGGCGAGTTCTGTGTGCCGCTCATGTGCCGTCAGGTGCCTCGCCTGCGCCACCTCCGCGGCTATCGCTGCGGCTGCGCCGTTCACGACGGAGCGGGCGTGGGTCAGATTGTCAGGATCGCTCATCGCTGCTCTCTAGGTGGCTGATACTGGTTCCTCCCCCTCTCGGATCACGAACGCGTCCCCGCGGGCGAACCGCTCGTATCGCCTGTGGTTGCTCCGGCCGGAGTGCTCCAGACACGCTCGGTCGACGTCGGCGCTCGACGTCTGCGGAGGTGCCGACCACTCACAGCTCCGGCAGTGGGCGGAGTACCACGTAGGGAAGTCGGGGTGGGCCCGGATGGTGTGGTCCTCGTACCGGAACAGCGCGCGGGGGCTCACGACGCACACTCCTCGTCCCGGTGTGCGGTGATCTCCGTGACGATCTGCTGAGCACGCGTCGGGCTGTACGCGGGCGAGGCGGGCTCGGTGGCGGTGAGCCACTCGCGCGTGAGCGCCCGGCAGATTTTGCACCCGGGGTGAGGTCGCGGAGCGGTCGGGGATGTCCGTGCGTTGCTCAATACCGCCATCGCCGTAGTCCTCTCGTGGGGAGACGGCCATCCTCGATGCCCCCACGTCCCACATCCCCCGACATTCCGGGGACACTTGCGTCACGGAATCGCTATCGTCCTAAGTGGTCAAAACGTCCCGGGGAGGTCTCTTGAATATCGCGTTACGAGATGCATTGAACGATGCGCACATGACCCGCTCGCGGCTCGCACGTACAGTCGGAGTGAGCACAAAGACAGTGGACCGATGGCTCTCCGACCCCTTACGCGTACCTCACCCAGGTACACGACTGGAGGTGTCGGAAGCGCTAGGTGTGGAGGCAGAGGTGTTGTGGCCGCGCGCAATCCGGAGTGCCATCAAGGTCGGCCCGGAGCGGGAGATCGTCACCGCCTACCCGTATCGCAACGCGTGCCCAACGTCGGTGTGGTCCCGGCTGATTGACGGCGCGGAGCGGGAGATCACTTTCGCCGGGTACACGAACTACTTTCTGTGGCAAGAACAGAGCCGCTTGCCCGACCGGCTGAAGTCGAAGGCTTCGGCCGGATGCTCCGTGCGCTTCCTCGTCGGCGACCCCGATTCCGACGTCACCCGGCGCCGTGAAGAGATCGAGGACGTCCCGCTCACCGTGGGCACGCGCATCCGGATCACGCTCGATGCGCTACACCGGATGGGCGAAGTTCAGGGCGTAGCGAAGCGGTTCTCGGATGATCACATCGCCCTCAGTGTCTTCTCCTTCGATGACGAGATGCTTGTCACGCCCCACTTGTCGTCGCTCCTCGGTCACGAGTCGCCCATGCTGCATCTGCGACGGCTCGGGGACGACGGACTGTACGACCGGTTTGCGGGGCATGTGACGGCGCTGTGGGAGCGGGGACGGCCGGTCGAATAGCGTCCGGCTACGCGACGCCGTCCGCGTCCGTGTGCCCCTTCCCGTCGCATGTGATGCATACGATCGTCGGCATCGACGCGTCGGGGCACAGCGGGCCGTCGCACTCGTGCGCGTACGGATTATCTGTCCGTCCAAGTCCGTGGCACTCCCAGCACACGAGACGGCCGACGGGGATGGTGATGTCACCGCCGTCCGGGAAACGCAAAGAGCCCCCGCCGGATGATCCGACGAGGGCTCTCGGTGGTGCTACTCGGATTTCTTGGCGTCACAGGTGCAGTCCCAGTAATACGCACCCCTGGCACGGACAGGGCATTCAAGGCCGTGCCGGAGCCGGTCCGCCGTGGACTCCGCCACGCTCTCCAGCATGCGGGCGGCGCCGTCTCCGACGGTGTCGGTCTCGTACCCGGGGTACATATCCGCGGCTGACTGAAGCACCTTGAGCGCCTCACGGATCTCCTCGCGCACGATGGCGCGGATTTCGTCGGGGGCCATCGTCTCTCCTCAAACTCCGACGGGACGTCGGCTCCGGTCGAACACTGTGTGGCACTCGCGCAGATCCACGGCGACGCGGTTCGGCGCGGTGCCCGGATACTTCGTGATCCGCCCGGAGTTGGCGGCGCCCCGGACGGTCTCCTCCGCCACGCCGACAGCTTCCGCGGCCTCACGGTAGGTTCGCAGAATGGGCTTCTCCGGCTCCTTCGCGGGCGGCTCGGGGGATTGGGGCTCCTGCTCTCCGTCAGGCTCTCCAGCGGGCTCCTGCGGCTTCTCCGCGGGTGCCTCGCGCTCCTTGTCGGGGGCACCACCCGTCGAGCGGTGGACGAGAAGCGACCCACCCAGGAATGCGACCGCCGGCCAACCGGCGACGAGGACCCGGAGCCACGTCGGGGGCGACTCCAAGTCCATCACCCCGGACGTCGCAACGTTCGCACCGAGCGACGTGGTGAGCGACAGCAGGAACCAGGACCACGCCTTGAGCCGCCCCTCCCCCGCCCGCATCTGACGCCACGCCATGACCATCAGAAGATCGACGGACACGGGGTAGGCCCATGCCTTCCACCCGGTCTGTCCTGCTGCTGCCGCGATGTCGTGGATGTGGGCGAAGGACAGGGCGGCAGCGATGGCGGCCTGAATCAGGATGGGGTCAAGTCTCTTGACGGTGTGCATCGGTCCTCTGACGTGTGTTTGGTGGTGTGCTTGCGGAGCGGGTGGAGCCCCTGCCATCGCTACTGACAGGGGCTCCGGATGGATCAAGCGTGACGAAGGTTGGCGCTCCCCACACTGACGCCGTGCATCACGGCTCCGTTGCTCCCGTAGTTCGCGTGGCACCCCTTGCAGGAGTGAGGCGCCCCGAACAGGCACGTGAAGTAGACGACGTCGCTCGTGACGATCTGAACCCTGCCCGAGATCACAAGCCGCCTGCCGTGTGTCGTGTAGCGGATCTCCTCCCCGACCTTGTACGTCGGTACCCCCGCGATGTCCAAACTCATCTGTCCGGGCAACATGCTCTCTCCCCTCGTCGGGCGCTCCATGAGGCCCTTGCGATGCCTCGACTATGACATACGTGAGTCGACCGACTCAAGTCTTGCGGTGGATGAGTTCCGTAAGTCGACTCGCGGAACTCACGCGAACCGGACCATGACAACCGGCATGTCGTCGGGGTCGCCCTCATACCGCACGTGCCTGCTTCAGCACGGGATACACAGACCGACGGGGCGACGGGTCGGCTCTCCGGAGCGGTTGAGGATCCGGTGCGTCTCCGACGTGGCGTAGTAGGCCGTTCCGGCGTTGCGTCGACACGCACAGCACTCGTACCCAGCGGCCATGATCGTCTCGCCCGACATGGTCAGCAGGGGCTGTGCCGCCATCTCGCTCCCCTTCGGAGCGCGGGCGATGCGGGTGTTGTGCTCATAGACCGCGCGGCGGACGTCGCGGCGCGTGGCGTAGGGGCGGGTGGCGACGAAGTGGGCAGTCTGATCGCTGCGCATGAGAGCCTCCATATGCGACGTACGTAAGTCGACTAGCAGAGCCCCTGTCATCGCTACTGACAGGGGCTCCATGTGTGCTACAGAACCTCTACGGCCTCAGTGATGCCGTAGATCGTCGGGAGGGCATCTCCGCACCCGATCAGGACGGTGCCGCTCTCCGTGTCCGGGTCGACGGTCTGCACGTCGGCGACGCCGCTCTCCGTCATGATCTTGTCGCCGTAACAGATGTCCTTTGCGCGCTTCGTCACTGCTGCCTCCTTAGTGAGTGCCTTACGGTGCACTCACTATGACATACGCGAGTCGGCCGACTCAACCCTTGGAGCTGAAGGAGTTCCGCAAGTCGACTAGCGGAGCTCACGCAGCCAGCACCGCTGGTGCCGGGATGCCCGCGTGGCGACGGATGGCGGCGACGATCTTGACGACCTCCGGAATGGTCGGCGTCGCCACCCACTCCCCCGCGGAGTGGCGGACGGCACTCGTCGCCCAGACGTGCATATACGCCTCGTACTGGTCCTGCGAGACGCGGCCGGTCTGATACCGGTACTCAACAGCGTCGCGGCTCATCTTCGACAGGTACAGGGCGTCACAGTCGGCGCACCGCCCCTCGAAGTGGTAGTTACCGGGCTGCGCCTGAACCGGGCACGTGCCGGGGGCCACGTCAACGACGTCGGCGACAGCGGCCGTCTCCTGCGCCTCCCGGTACGCCTGAAGAGGCGCGTCCGACAGGCGAGCGGCGGACATCCCCGCCATCTTGGCGGCCTTGTGCGGGTCGGTGGTGCCGTAGTGCTCCATGTACCACTGGTCCTTGAACTCCTGGTACCGGGCGCCCTCCGCCTTGCGCTCCTGCCGCTCCGCCTCCCGCTTCGCATCAGCAGCCGCCTTGATCCCGGCCTTGACATCCCGGACCGTCCAGCCCGCAGCCTTGGCGGCGCAGGACGTACCGAAGTAGCAGACATCACCCTCCGCGCCGTCGACGTCGAGCGGCGCCATGACGACCGTGCCACTCAGCTCCTGCTTACCGCACAGCTCACAGGTGGTGATGTCGGAGGTGGTGCCCTTGACCCGGTACGCCTTCATGTCCTGCCCCTTCCGTGTGTCCCTTGCGCTGACCCAACTATGACACATGCGAGTCGGCCGACTCAAGCCCTACAGCGAAGGAGTTCCGCAAGTCGACTAGCAGAGCTCACGCCCGGCGCAGCAGCGAAAACCCCGTCCCACTCCCCTCGCACGTCTGGAGGATGAGATCCGGCGACCCCGGGAACGTCGGGATGGCGCCGCCCTGACGGCCGATCCGCAGGTGCCCGTAGACCTGGTACGTGCCGGCGAGCGGGCCGTGGATGACGTGCACAGTGCGGTTTACGGGGACGCGGGAGAGCCACTGGTAGCCGTTGTAGTTGTGCCCTGCCAGGATCCGGCCCGCGTACATCGTCAGCGCCCCGGCGTCGATGCACTGCTGAGCATGTCCGGTGCAGTCGCGGTAGAAGCTGATCCGGATGTCCGCGGGCGGGGTGGAGATCGGATGGGGCGTCGCGGGGGACGTCGACGGAAAGGCGATGTGCTCCCGCTCCGTCAGTGCCTTGCGCTCTCGCATGCGGCTCGTGTGCGACGTCGTGCGGGGTTCCGGGATCGGGCGGTACGGCTCGATGCCGGAGGATGAGCGGGAGAAGTGCGGAGTCGTCGTCGGGGTCGGCGTCGGGTGGTCCGTCGACGTTGACAGAACCACGGCCAGGGCAACGGCGGTTGCTGCGCCGGCCGTGATGGCTGCGGCTTGGAGCGGGGCACGAGAGGGGCGGCCCGTGGTGGCGAGCGTCTCCCGTTGAACCCCCCGTGCGTTCCAGTCCGCGCGTCGCAGCATGGCGCGGGAGGAATCGTCACAGTCGACGAGAACCGTCCGCTCCGTGACGCGCCGCACGCGACCGGTGCGGGTGTATACGCCGCGCCCTCCGTAACCGTTCTCCGTGGTGATGAAACTGAGCCGGTCCCCCTCACAGACGGCGGAGAAGTCAACCGGCGTACCGCCCGTAACGGCCAATTCCTCCCGCATGACGGTCGTCTCCTCCCCGACGTCGAATGAGACGGGGAACCACACGTCGCCGTCCAGGCTGTACGCCGACACCCACACGCACGACTCCTCGGCGCCGATGACGTCGGCCACCCGGGCGCACGGGGCGCCGGTTGCGTTGCACAGGATGTCGTCGGGTCGGATGGATGCGGCAGGGATGGTGAGGGTGTTCATACTCACGCTCCAGACGTTAGGTAGGCCGCGGAGTCCGTCACTTCGTCTGCGGAGCATCGGGCGTATGTGCCGGTGGCACTGAGCGTCACGCCATACGGGTAGCGGCTGTCGGGGAATACCTCGGAGACGTATCCCAGCGCGTTATGCTTGTCGCCCATGACGTCGGCCCCCACACGGACGCCGTCGCCAACCTTGAACTTGAGACCCATCGATCTGACCTCTCGTGCGAAGCAATGGAGTGCCCCGGGCGAGACTCGCACTCGCCTGACTGCCTTTCCGGGGCTGCGGTTCAGACCCAAAGAGCGTCGGGCTCGTCCCCCACCCAGCCGCTCTCGGTAGCGCTCCCCGCGAAGTGCTGCATCTCGGCAGGGATGCGGTGGTCGTCCCCCTGCGGGTGCTCCGCTGCAATGTGGTCCTGGAGAACGGGGCCGATGCTGAACGTGTCATTGCAGTGCGGGCAGAAGTACTGTCGCTGCACCATCGCTCCTCCTCTGTGAGTGCTTCGAGTGCCCCGCCGCGGATTCGAACCGCGCGCCCTGGCGCTGGGGGCGCCGTGGGCTTGCCTATGCGGGGCGGGTGGGCTACTCGTCGTCCTCAGCCGACTCGCTCCAGCACTCCGGGCAGTCCGCGCGTGACTCGCCCTCGTGGTCCGGGCACATCTCCTTGATCACGACGTCTTCGGGTTCTTCGCCCTCAGCGATGTACTCCGCCCGGCGGACCTCCGCCTCCTCCACGCTGTACATCTGCGCTTCGAAGCAGCCTTCGTCGCTGAAGAGTCCGTACTCGGTCATGGTGCTGGCTCCCTCTGGTGGTCAGTGGTCGGTGTGCTCGTCGTGCAGTACGCGGATGTAGGCGAGCGCTTCCCGCTTGGTCTGGAACTCGTCGTCGGCGGAGTAGCGACCGGGGTACGTCACCATCCACCGGGGGCCGGCGGGGAGGCCAGTCTCGCGGGGGTTGTCTGCCGGACAGTTGTCGACGTGGTAGGTGCCGTGGTTCGTGTCGACCTCGTAGCGGCCGGGACCGATGCGCCGGGAACGGACCTTCATCTCTCCTCCTACGGCCTGCCTCATCAGCGCGGGTAGGCCAGTTCCCGCGGACGCCCCGGAGGGCGTTTCGGCTGTCACTGGTGCATCGAGTGAGAGCAGTTCCATTCCGGCTTGCAGTCGGGAATGTTGCGGGTCCGTCCGTTTATGCAGACGTCGCACAGTTCGTAGTTCGGGTTGTCCAACGCGCGCTGTGTCGGGAGTCCGAAGTCGTTGATCATGTAGGCAGGAGCTGCGTTCCCGCAGTGTCGGTAGAGATTCTTCGACTTCCACACCCAGACCCTTCCGTGCCGGTCGGTGATGTCCGGGTGTTCCGCGCGCTCCAGCTCCGCGAGTTCAGCACGGGCGGACTGCCAGTCGACTATCAGCTTGGCTACGGCTTCCATTTCATCCCCTCCCCTGGGGGCGCCCCTTCCGAGGCGCCCCGCTCGTGTTGGTCAGTAGCTCAGGTCCAGGACGACGAGGAAGCCGTCCCGCGTCCGCCAGTCGTCGACGTCCGTCAGGTCCGAGGCGGCGATCACGTGGCCGCACTCGGTGCACGTCCAGCCGACGAGCGGGGTGCGCGCCTCGTACCGCCCGGTGCCGCACCCTCCGCAGCGAACTTCAATCCACATGACTGCCTCCCTTGCGAAGCTTCCGTGAGCCCCTTGCGTGACTCGACTATGACACATGTGAGTCGGCCGACTCAAGTCCTCACGACCGGAAAGTTCCGCAAGTCGACTAGCGGAGCCCCCGTCATCGCTACTGACAGGGGCTCCAGATCGTCAGCCGGCGAGGTAGTCCGCCAAGGCGATGAGGTCAGCGGCGGTGTAGTTCTCGCCGCTCATCAGGTCCCGGGCCTGCGCCAGGTAGGACGCGCGGTCGGGGGTGGGCGCCGAATCGTCGGTCGGAGCGGCGGCGAGCCGCTCCACCTTGGCGCACCACCAATGGCCACGCACCGTGTCATTGCTGTGCGGAGCGTCCAAGGTAACCCGGTAAGGCAACTCAGCCCCGGAATTGACCTCGTTGATCCTGCCCGTGGCCCCGACGAACTCCCCTGCACGGTAGGTCGGGTCGTCCACCACAACCCGGACTTCGTCACCGACCTTGACGGCCGTCAGGGTGGGCACAGCCTTCGGCTGCTCTCCCCCGTCGATCTCGTCGGCCAGGGCCAGGATGCCGCGGGCGAAGGTGCGGGCATCGGCGGGGTCGAGGTACACGCTTTCGCAACTGCCGGACGGGTAGAGCGCCACGTCCGCGATGCCTGCTGACGCGGTGATGGTGTCGTGGTCGGCGTCACGGCACGTAGCTACGTAGTCGGTCATGCTCTCTCCTCAGTGTGCTGTCGGGTAGCTCCGCAAGTCGACTAGCGGAGCTCAGGCGAAGGTGTCGGCGTCGATGGTGCGGGAGTCCTCCAGTGACTCCACTCCGGCCATGACGTCGGTGCCCCAGAGGGCGGCCTCGTCCGGGCGGACGCCGATCAGGTCGTAGTCGTCGAGGGACGGGTACATGATGTGCTCCTTCAATGGGTTGTGGTAAGTGAGCGAGTGCCTCACGCAGCTATGCCGAGTGCATCGGCCACCACGCGGGCGCGCTTGACGCCACGCGTGCGAAGCTGCCTGAGTGCCTCGCACTTCTTTCGGCTGCTGAGCCCCAGCTCATCGCTGGTCTGCTCATCGGCGAGCTTCATCATGCCGATGCCGTAGAACGCACGGAGCGCGTAGGACTGCCGGGGTGCCAGGTCCGCGAGAATCTGACGGGCTGCGTCGCGTCGGTGGACAGCGGAGAATCCGTCGTCAGCAGCCGTGTCGGGGATGGCGTCGGCGAGGGTCATCTCGGTGCTGTCCCGGCCGGGAGCTCCGACAGGCTTGTCCAGCGGCAGTACATCCATGAGTGCTTCATGGATCATCACGAATGCTTCACGCGATACACGTCGACGGGGGTCCGGGCTGCTGGATACGATTTTCCAGGCGCCGTCGACGTCGCCGCCCGCAGCCCACAGTGCGCGCTTCACCTGAAGTGCTACCTGCGGCTCCACATCCAGGGAGGACGACATCTTGGTGTACGACTCCGCCACGGCCCGCCGGACCGATGTGTAGGCGTACGACGTGAGGTGTGCCCCGCCGTCAGAGGAGTAGTCGCGCAGCTTCTCCATGAGTGCCACACGCGCATCCTGGAGCAGGTCCTCTTGCGTGTCCGCAGAGGCGGCCGGGGCGACCAGCCGCACGATGCTGCGGATCGTCGGCTCGCACGCGGTGAGCACATCCATCATGGCGTCCGTGTCGCCTGCCTGTGCGCGGCGGATCTGGTCCTCGGTGATGTCGGGGCGGCTCATGATGTCTCCTCGGTCTCGGTGTGAGGTAGTTATGGTGGGGTGGCGTCCAGATGTGACGCTCACCCCGAAAGTTTTTTCTGAGCTCCGCTAGTCGACTAGCGGAGCTCAGGCAGGTGATTGCCCGTCAGGTCCTTGATGGGCCACCCACATGCCTCCGCAATGGCCACGTCGGTGACCGCCCGGGTGCAGTGCTCCCACCCGGGCGTCCGGTAGAAGACGTCGACGTCGGCGAGAGCCCAGCGGACCTCGTCTCCGTCCAGGATGACGGCCCCCAGGAATCCGGCCACCTCCGTCAGATCGCCGACTTCGTCAGGCGTCCTCTGCGGGCCAGTCAGAATGATCATTTCGGTTCTCCCCCGTGCTGAGGATCGGCTCTTCCCCCTCCCATGCGGCGAGGGAGCGATCCATGGCTGCGGTAGTGCCGCGCACGTATGCCAGTGCGCATGTCACGTACTCGGTACCGATTTTGAGTGTGTCAACGAGTTCGACGCGCCGCTGGTCCAGCGCCGTGCGCTCTGTCGGACGGGAAGGGTCGTGCGTCGCCTGCCGACCCGTGCCGTCCGGGTCCACGTCGGGGATGCGCCCCGGCATGGTCACTGCGTCGTCGAAGATGGAGATCATCTGGCGCAACTCCGCCAATTCCCGCTCCAGCGCGGTGGCGAGTGCAGTCAAGTGCTGTCCGTCTGCGACGTGATGTGGACTGTAGGTCACTGAACCTCCATGGGCAACGGGCATGCGTCCGGATGACGCCCTCAACTTGGGGCCTATGCCCCGATTTAAGGTCCTGATCAGTACGGAGCGTGAGGCGAATGTGAGTCGGCCGACCGATACGACCTGCGGTTTTGTTGAATGTCAATCGGCCGCAGCGTCCGTGATTCCGTGACCAGTTTGTTATCTTGTGTGGGATGTGTGTGCGCGCCGTGTGGGCGCACTACGCTCACTCCGCCACCTGACTTGGTGCCACGCTGGGTGCTATTCGCTGGTCAGACCAAGCCACACCGTCACATCCGCGTCCCCCTTGGCCCGGTTGCACTCGCGGCAGGCCGGAGCGAGGTTGGGCCACTCGTGAGCGCCGCCCTTCGCAAGGGGATTCACGTGGTCCACTTCGGCTACAACCATTCCGCCTAGGGACGCGTCACAGTAGACGCACGACCACCACTCCAGCTCCTCCCACCGTCGCAGAACGTCACGGCGGGAAGGTCCGGAGGGTGGTTCCGGGGGACGCATAGGGGGCAATATGGGGCGCGGACGAGCGACGTGCCGTGCGGCAGCGAGACGAATTCCCGCCACCACACGGCGCTCAACTCCCTCACTATGCACGGGTGTTGGCGGCGCGAGACGTGTCGGCATCACGCCGCCATTGCCAGGCGGGCGTACCACTCATCTTCGCGGGCGCGGAGTGCGTGGTTGTACTTGCCGTCAGGGGTCTTCATGTAGAGCGACCCCCACGAGCGACCCCCGACCTCCGGGTCCGTGTCGAGCGGGACACCGAAGAAGTCCATCGCCATCGTCTCCCCCACGGCCTTCGCAACGTCCTCCGCGATGTCGGCCGGTGCGCAGCCAAGCGCCTCGTCGTGGATCGGTAGGAGGAGATAGTCCGTCAGCCCCTTGTCGTCCATGTCCAGCAGCGCCTGGCACAGCACGTCGCGCGCCGTCGACTGGACGGCGTAGTTCGTGGCGGCGTACACCCGGTCCCGGTCCAGCGGCAGCCGGCGCCCGGTCGGTGTCCAGACGATGTAGCCCTCCGCGCGTGCCTGACGCTGTAGACGGCTGCTGAACCGCTTGATGCCGGGGTACACCCGGTCATAGGCGACGATCGCCTTCTTGACCTCCGCAATCGGCGCGCCGGTCTGACGGCTCAAGGTGGTAGCGCCGCCCCCGTAGACCTTTCCGAAACCGACCCCCTTCCCCATCTTGCGGTGCGCCTTCGTGAACCCCTGCCCCCAGATCAGTTCCGCAGTGAAGTCGTGGAGGTCACGGTTTTCCGCGATGGCCCGCTTCATGGTCCGCTCATCCGCCAGGGCGGCCAGGACGCGCATTTCCACCGCGGAGTAGTCCACCGAGAAGATCCGGTGTCCCTCGTCGGCCAGGAGCGCGCGCCGGATCGTCCAGTCCCCCGAGGGGAGTTGCTGGAGAGGCGGCCCGGATATGGACATGCGGGCAGTGCGGGCCTGGAGGCTCTTGATCTTCGGATGGATGCGTCCGGCCTCGTCGAGCCCATCCCGCATGGCGACGCCGTACGACGTCGACCACTTCCCTGCCCTCTTGCTGCGGAGAACAGCGTCAGCAAGGGGGTTCGGCCTCCGCGTCCCGCGCGGCTGCCAATGCTGATCCAGATCAGCCAGGTCAAGGAGGATGGACTTGTCCACCTTCAGCGCCCCGGAGTCGGTCGTCTCCGTCAGCGTCTCACCCATGCCGACGAGGGCAGATGACACCTGCTTCGGTGCGTTGACCGACGTCACGCCGTACTGCGCTGCCTTCGCGGCGTGGGTTGCGGCGTCCTCCTCCAGACGTCCGACGAGACCGCGGACGTACTCCTGATCGACGAGCATGCCGCGCCGCTCCATCTTGGCGCAGACGAGCATGACAGCGTGTTCGAAATCGACCAGCCGTTGAGGCACGCCGACGTCGGCCAGTCGCTTCGTCAGGACTGGCAGCAGCCGGGACACAAGGATGACGTCCAGTCCGGCGTACTGAAGGTAGGTCGGGTGGTTGATGTCGATCTTCGCCCAACCCGTGGCCTTCGTCTCCCCGATGCTGCGGAAGACCGCTGTGAGGTCACCTTGTGTGTCCGGTGCAGTCGGATCGACGTCCTGAGCGCACAGCTCCTTGAGCGCCAGTCCCCGCCCGCCCTCGTGTCGCGGTCGCGGATCGAACAAATGAGCGATAATCTTCGAATCCACCACCTTCCGACCCAGCGTCGCCAGCGGGACGCGAAGGTGACGGTCCAATACGAGGAGGTCAAATGCCGCATTGTGGAAGACCATCCGCGGCAGTGTCAGCAGGGCCCGCCGCGCGGCGTCCTGCATTTCCGGCCGCCCCTCCACCTGGAGAACCCAGGCATCCCGAGCGTCACCAAGCTGCACCGTGCGGAGACGGTACGTCGGGGAGAAGGTGTCGAGCCCCGTGGTCTCCGTGTCGGCCCCGATCATCTCGCCGGTCCGCGCCTTGCGCTCCACCCAGCAGCGGAACTCGTCGAGATCCGCGGCCGTCTCCGGTACGCGGGTCATGGTCTCATCGCCCGCAATGGTGTAAGGGAAGTACTTCACGCTGCCTCCTCTCGCTGCTGCCCGAAGATGTCCTTCTCGCCGCTGTCCTCTGCCTCGTCGACGGTCTCCGCAAGTCGACTCGCGGAGCTGCGCTCCTCGTCCGTCATGAGCCGGATTCCGTCGAAGCCCCACTTGCCGGAGCGCTTGGCCTTACGGAATCCGCGGGACTCCAGCTCGACGGCGAGAGCCCAGCCAGAGAGCTTCTCCTTGCGGTCCAGCCCGGCGTCCTCCGCCCACTCCTGGTACGTCCGGCGAATAGCCATGGGAGCCACGCGGGTGCCTTCCTCGCGCACCGTGCACGCCTTGAGGAACTCTTCGAGCCTGTCCTCCGACTCCCGGTAGTCCTGCGTGGCCGTGGCGACGGAGGACGGCTCACCGAGCCCCGACGCGTACCATTCCTGCGCACCGCGCACGGCCCACGCGAGGATGCCCTCCGCCTCGTCGCGGAGCTGCTGCGGGAGTGTCGTGTCCGCCTTCGACCCGCGGAAAGTGGCCTCAAACGGCACCAACTTGACCCGCCTCCAGACACCAAGATCCTGTGACAGGATCGCGGGCTTGTAGTTGCCCGCCACCATGAGGAGGAAGCTCGGCACGTACGTGAACGGGTTGCTGTGCAGGAATCTGCACGTCACCGGATCCCCGCCTGTGAGCTGCTTGACGAGCGCCTCCGCAAGGCGGGAGTACTTCTCCGTCTCGCTCGCCGTCACAAGCCGCGCACCGCGAAGGGAGGCAAGTTCGGGCGACGCCTGGCCCACGGCCGTGCGCTGCTCGAAGGTGCTGAACTCGGTCGACTTCGTGACTCCCCTGAAAACGTGGAGGAGGGCGTCCAGGAACGCCGACTTCCCGTTCGCCCCCTGGCCGTGCATGAAGACGAAGCACTGCTCGGCCGTGCTCCCCGTGATGCCGTAGCCGACGAGCCGGCGCATGAATGCAGGCAGCTCCGGGTGTCCCGGGAATATCTCGACGAGGAACCTCTCCCACCTCGTCGCCGGGGCGTCGGGGCGGTACGCCACGTCGAGTCGGCGTGTGATCATGTCCTCCGGGCGGTGCGGGTGGATCTCGCCCGTGCGGAGGTTGACCGTCCCGTTCGCCACGCTCAGCAGCTCGTGGCACGCGTCGAAGTCCTGCGCATCGGCGGGCACCCCGGGTACCGACGGGAGCTCCTTCATTACGGCGTCGATGGACCGGTTCGTCAGCGCCTTGAGCGCCAGCTTGCGGTTCGCGTCGTCGCCCGTGGCGATGAGCTCCGCGCCCATCAAGTGCAGTGACTCGCGCACCTTCGCCTCTCCGGGCGTCCAGATCCTCCCGTCCCACGTCAGGAACCCAAGCCCGCGGGCATGGCGAACACCACCGCCGCTGCGGTTCATGAAGTCACGCAGCCGCACCGCGATGCCGACGTCCGTGTTGTCGAAGAGCTGCCGAGCGGAGACGTCCATGGTCTCCAGTGCGGCGTCAGTGGCGGGCATGCCGATCTCCTCCTTCGTCGGCTCGGGGGCCGGTGTGGGTGGCGTCAGGTCGACGACCGGAGCGGACCGGACGGCGGTGTGGAGCTCCGCAGGAAATGTGTTCGCCGTCCGCTCCCGCCAGGCGGTGAGGTCTTCGCGCTCGTTGGGGAACGTCAACTGCCGCGGGGCGTTGCCGTCGTCGAGGAGGGCTTGCGCCAGGACGCTGATACCGCGAGCCCCCGCGTCATCCGGGTCGAAGGCGAACACAACGTCACGACCCCGGAGAACACCAACAAGCTCCGCCACAAGGGCAGGGTTCCGGGCCACGCCGGCGCCGCGAATGATCAGCGCGTCGTAGCCGACGCCGACCGACGTCAGTCCGTCCCCAGGGCCCTCCGTGACGAGGATCGTGTCGTAGCCCGTGCCCGCGGAGAGGACGCCGTACTTCGCCCAGGTGCGCCCCTCCAGGTTGAAAAGGGACACCCACCGCGCCGGGCACTTCTTCGAGATGTCCCGGCCCTGAAGTCCGCGGGCCACGCCGTCGGCGCCATAGAGGGGTACGGTGATCCGGGGGTGCCTCGTGAACCCACGGGAAAGCCACGGCTGCGGACGGTCGCCCGGCGCCGCGTAGCCGACGCCCAAGTCCTCTGCCTGCTCCGCCGACAGCCCGAAGCGGTCGGCCAGGTAGGCCACAGCCTCCGGGGATGACGCCAGGGCGGCCGACGTCTCGTCGACGAACATCTTCAGTCCGGCAATCTCCCCCGGACCGATGCTCTCCGGCGCCTTCGCGCTGATGGTTTTCACGCCCTGGCCGTCGACGTTGTACAGGTCCGCAGTCGTGAGGCTCAGGGCCTTCAGGATGTCGGTCTTCTCGCACCCGGTACGGCAGACCACCAGGAGCATGCCGTCCGCCTTGAGCGTGAGCTTCAGGGATGGCGTCCGGCGGTCACGGTGCGCAGGGCAAAAGGCAAGGTAGCCGTCGTGATCCTCCTCTACGCCGCTCAGGCGCCCCAGGATGTCAGTCAGTCGCACGGCTCTCCTCTCGTGTTATGTAAGTGCCTTATGCAGCGCGCCACAGAGGCGCTTCCTCGTTGACCCGGCGCACCCACTCCAGGCACTTAGGGAGATTGACGTCAGGCCCGAAGGCCACGTATGTACCGTCAGCGGACTGACAGCCGATGGAGTGGGCATATCGCAGCCGCTTCAGACTGTTCACGCGGCCCATGTGGACCCACTTACCGCGTTGCCTGGCCTCAGTTGTCAGCGCACGGGCGTGCTCGCCCAGCTTCCATTCCGTGTCGCCGCCCAGGAACAGGACATCGAAGGCGTCCCACGGAACTGCCAGCGCTTCCAAGCCGTTCTGCGCGACGAGCGCCGCCGGGTACCCGCGTCTGCGTATCTCCGGCAGGAACGGCAGTGACCTCGTCATCGTCTTTGCTGCGTCGCCCACCACGTCAGGCGCCGTCGCGAAGAGACAATCCCGCGCCCGGTCACCATGCGCTGACAGAAAGGACAGGTACCCATCGTCACCCGGGTACCCGCGGCCAAAGCACCCGTTGTCGGCGCCCCATGTCTGGCCCGCCGGGAGGATGTTGCCCTGTGCGGGCGTCTGCATCCACCCCAGCAGGCCGGCCGCCATGGCTGCGCGAACCTTAGCCCCGGACGGCGTCGTCAGATACAGCACGCTGGCTCCAGACGTAGCGGACGGCGCGGGCCAGCAGGACCGGTGCTACGACGGCCACCGTCGCCCAACCCTTCCCGACGAGCTGTCCGCCGACGGCGAGCGCCGTCACCGGAAATCCAGCTACCCACAGGAAGACGAACGTGTCGACGACGGCCCCGATCAGGTTCGATGCAGCTGCCGCCCGCACCCATCCCCGCTTGCGCAGCTTGGTGTAGACGCCCATATCCAGCAGCTCCGCCAGGCCAAACGCCAGGGCGGATGCCAGTGCAAGCGCCGGTGTAGCCGTTAGCGCAGACACAGCGCACGCGATGGCCAGGGCGATAAGCGCCACTCGTCGCCCTGCGGCTTCCTGGACGAGGTCACGGAGCACGAACGACGCGCCTGCGAAGACCGTCCCTGCCGTAGCCATGAGGCCAAACCCCACTGGCCACAATCCGGCCGACGCAGTCATCATGTTCGCGGCAATCACGCCCGCGACGTACCCCGCCATCGCGAGCCCTGCGCGTACCTTCATCTCTCCCCCTGCTGTAGTTGTCCTACGCACTCAGCCCCCGGGACCGAAGTCACCGGGGGCCAGGTAGGTGCGCTAGTCGACTTGCGCTACTCGTCGTCGCCGACGGCGCTGAAGAACACCACGTCGTCGAGCGTGGTGGTGTACGCCTCTGCGTGCTTGTCACCTCGGTAGAGCGCCAGAGCGACCCACCTGCGCGCCTCGTCGAGGGTCAGCGGCTCGTCGTCGACGGTGACGAAGCCCTTGAACTCGATGCGCTGCTTCACGCGCCCGCCTCCAGGGCAGTAGTGATCGTCCTTGTGGCAGAGGTAGCGCACGCCGTCTACGGTGTGATGCTCGGCGTCTTCCGTGTCGTCGGGCGTCACGCTGCCTCCTCGAACCGCTCGCCCCACTGATCGCGCGGGATCTCCAGGAAGAAGACACGGCCGTCCCCACCGACGCCCTGCGCAAAAATCCGCAGCCCTCCGCGTCCCCTGTCGTACGCGATGGCCTGGCGGACAGCCTTCTTCGTCGCGTGCGCCTTCCACTCCTCTCGTCGGAAGGGGACGAAGCTGATGTACGGGGTCACGCTGCCTCCCGATGGTGCGCGTCGTGCTCAAGCCACGCTTCGAAGGCGTATTCCTCCAACAGCGCCTCCGCGTCCCGCAGCCGGTTCATCAGTCGGACGTCGGTCCGCAGGTCCCGTACGACGTAGCCGTCTGCGGTGCCCTTCATGCGCCGCTTGACGACGGCGCAGCCGAACGGTTGGCCGGCGTGCCCCGCCTCCTTGTTGGCCTGAGCGATGTAGGAGGGGAGCTTGATCTCCTTCTCCGCCTTCGCTTCGAGGGCGTGGAGGTAGTAGCCGTCGACGTCGCCGATGTCCTTCGAGCCCATCTGAACGTTGCGATGGGCGCTCGCGTTGTGGTGCTCACGGAGGTAGGCGACGATGGCCGACTCCCATGCCGAGCCTTTTTGCTTACTGGGGTTGCTCACTTCGCTGCCTCCCAGCACCGGAGGAAGAACGCGACCTCATCCGGATAGCGGTCCACGCCGTCGTCCTCCCCGCACTGGATCGACTTGTGGTGGTCGTAGTCCAGCTCCGCGATGTACGCGCGGAGGGTCCGCTCCAACCGGGCGGGGTCGAGCTTGTCAGCGTCGGGGCGGATCTCGGTGAGGGGGCCGTGATCGTCACGGGCGACTTCGATGGTTTCCTCCATGCCCACGTGCCATGACTCGGTGTTCGGTCCGACGGCCGTCAGCCGCAGTTCGCCCGGTGTTACCTCCGTCCAGGTGTCGCCGTCGCAGTCGAGGAACTGCCGTGCCATCAGGTCTCCTCTCGATTGATCAACCGAACGTCCGCCCCACGCCGCCATGCGACTCCGATAGCAGCCCAGTAGTGCGGCCAGTCGCGCCGCTCCGTAACGTCCTGGCGGACGAGGACGAGACTCCCCGGGCCGGCGGAGCGGATGTCGCCAAGTGCCGGGGCCGTGGTAGCGGTGATGGTGAGGGCGGTCACGCGGTGACCAACGCCGAGCGGGCAACATCTTCCGTCACCGGCTCTGGTACCAACTCCCCGTAGGCGGCTGCGGACTGGTCCATAATGCGGAAGGCCGCTGCCGTCAGGCTCACGGCACTCGCTTCGGCCTCGGCGACGGGCATCCGGTCGTCATCAATATGACGACGCCGAAACTCATGGACTACCACCGAAACGTCCCTGTGCCGCAGTGCCATTGTCAGGTCCATAGCGTCTCCTAGGCTCTGGTTGCGCTCCTACGCACTCAGCCCCCGGGCCACGTGGGCGCCGGGGGCGGGGTGTTGTAGCTCAGCAACGGGTGAAGGGGCCCCATGTGTCGACGGCGTAGGCGATGGGGTAGGCGCCCGACGTGATAGTTAGGCGGCTCTCCCAGAAGTCGCCGAAGAGCGCGCCGTCGATCACGTCGAAGCGCCAGAAGTCGCCGACCTTGTCGATGTAGTCAACACCGGGCACGTACGTCACGCCGTCGTAGGTGTAGGGGTCGGCCGTGTCGTCATCCACCGGGGTCAGCTCCGCGACGTGGATTGAGTCGTCGCCACCGTCGAACTCCACGATGTACGGGTGAGAGTCGTCATCCTCAGCCCGCCACGTCTCGGCGTTGCTCGTGATCATGCCAGTTCGGCCGTGGCAGTCCTCCGCGTACGTCGCCCGGTCGACGCGGACGCGGGTGCCGACGGGAACAAGGACGGGCGTGTCGTCGACCACCTTCGTCATGACGTGCGCCAGGGCCGAGAACTCCCGCGGGGCGTCACTGTCATCCGGCGGCTCCGCCAACTCCACGATGTAGATGTCATCGTTGACGCCGTACGGACCGTACTGAACCGTCGCACGGGATCCGCTGGTGCTCAGGGTGATGACGTCGCCGACGGTGAAAGCCGGGGCCGGGGCCATGATTTCCGAGCCGCTCGCGCCGAAGTACGTGCCGTCCGCCATCTCCAGCAGATACACCCCAGAGCTCCACCGGGTCCGGTAGGGGCCGAACCGGACGACGCACCCACCACCGGTCGCGTGCTCCACCGTGTCTCCGACCTTGAACTCTGCCATGCTCTCTCCTCCGTGAATGCCGTGCGAAGGCCCCCGCATCGTCGGTGTGCGGGGGCCGTTGTGTTGTGGTCGGTCAGGCGGTCGGGGCGTCTCCGATGACGACGACGTGTTCCGTGCCGATGTACTGCGGTTCGAGCGTCGAGCGGGCGGAGAATCCAGAGTCGCGGCCCGTTGGCTGCACCTTCAGCCGCGGGACCACGCGACCGGCACGCCTGTCGCTCATGGTCTCCAGGACCACAGCCTCCGTCTGGCGGACGCGATTCCCTCGCCGAGTGGCGTAGACGATGAGCTTGTCCTTGCGGATCTCGGCGCCTGTGAAGTCAGTGAGTCGGGTCTTGGCCATGTGTGCTCTCCTCAGTGTGAGTGGCGCTGCTCACTGGCAGCGCCATGCGGTCCATCGCTAGTTCGTGGTACTCGGAACGAATGTCAATTCCGATATAGCGCCTGCCGAGACCCAGTGCCGCCATTCCGGTAGTCCCCGAGCCACTACATGGGTCGAGTACGGTGTCACCGAGGCGAGAAGATGCCTTGATGCACCTCTCCGGTATGTCGACCGGGAACGTCGCAAAATGCGCGGCGGGATACGGGCGCGTACTGATGGACCACACATCGCCCGGATTCCTACCGCGAGATGCCTGGGCCTCGTCCAGCCCCCAAACCCCCCGGGCAGTATTTGCCTTGTTGGCGGACTTGTGGACCCGCCTGGATAGCTTCCGATCCCCGGTGTATGGGACACGCACAGCATCAAGATCGAAGAAGTACCGCGACCCCTTGGAGAACAGGAATATATTCTCGTGCCGACTCCCCATTCGGTCTTTCACGTTCGACGGCATAGCGTTCGGCTTGTGCCACACAATCGAATTCCGTAGCGTCCACCCGGAGTCTTGCAGCGCGAATGCCACACGCCACGGAACCCCCATGAGTTGCTTACGGGGACCGTAGGCGTCACCAAGGTTCAACCATAGGGTGCCGTCATCGGCAAGCACGCGGCGCGCCTCGTCGAACAAGGCGGTCAAGCGGATCACGTAGTCTGCCAACGTGCGCTCCTGCCCGTACTGCCCCGGGTGTCCGTAGTCCCGCAGCCCGAAGTACGGAGGCGATGTCACAATCGTCTGCACACTTCCGGCCGCTAGACCGGAAATCTTCTCCAGTGCGTCACCCGTCAGCAGCTGGACCCGATCATCTGAGTAGTAGGCCCGTCTAAGCATCATGCGGCTATGAACTCCTCACAGATGATTGCCGGATCCCCGTCCGTGGATATCTGCTGAACCGATGCATTCGATCCGTCAGCGCAGTAGCCAATGAACTTGTATTGCCATCCGTCGGCCGATGTGAACCCGCGCGTCACCATGCGAAGTGCCTCTTCGCTGCTGTGCGCGCGGACAACCACGTCGTGGTACTCGTTCCAGTCCACCGCGTCTGTGCGGCTCACGAGATACAGCATCGGGTCACCCCGCCTTGAAGGACTTGAGGATGACGCCCGCGGGGCCGCGTGACTCCAGCCGCTCGACCGTCAGGTTGGAGCCGTCACGCTGGAACCCGGCGAAGTCGGCATCCCACCAAACGTGGTCGCCGTAGCGCTCCTCCTCGCCGTTCGTCGCGATCTTCAGCGCCGTCTTCTCGTCGCCCGCGCGGACCACAATTGCGTCGTGCTCGTCGTAGTGGGTGTGGTCCGTCCGGGACACCAGGAACAGGGCCATTTCTCTCCTCAGTGTGCGTAGAATCGTGCATGAGCGCCCGTCCCTCCTTGTCGCTACCAGGGAGGAGCGGGCGCTCGTTGTGTGCGCCGTGGCTGGTCAGGCAGCCATCGGGAGGTCAGCCGATGCGGCGCCGAGCACCTTGACGACCGGCTTGTTGTACGAGACGTCGCGACCGGCCTTGGTCCTGTAGCTGACGTTCTCGATGCTGAGCGTCGCCCGCACCGCGCCGCCCTTGACAGTCACGGTGTCGTCGTCCGCGTACTCACGGCCGCCCGCCTTGTCGATGTCGGCGATGACGGTGTGCAGCACCTTGACGAGCTCCCAGGAGCCGGAGTTGAAGCGGAAGAGCCCCAGCTCCGGGGCGTCGGCGAGCTTGAACGTGACGTCGACCGACGGCTTCGGCCCGCGGCCCGCGCGTGCCTTGTCTTTCCGGTCCTGGAAGGCGGGCGGGCAGCCGCACGGCTCGCCTCTGTCCTCGTCGGGGCTGAGGAACTTCACGCCGTCGCAGTGATGCGCCAGGCCCTGCATGCCGAAGAGCTTCATGGAGGCGTCGACGGCATCCGACGACTCGATGATGATCTCTACCGAGGCGGCGTCGGTCAGTACTTCGAGACTGTCTTCCTTCTCCGTGTCCCACTCCTCGGAGACACCGCCGAAGAGGGCCGACACCTTCGCGGCGACGACCGGGTCACCGGTCGTGATCCGCCACTTGTTCAGAGCCTCCGGCGCCTTGCCGACGAGACGGCCGGAGCGGAAGCGGCCCACGTAGTCGCTGGAGAACTGACGCTCCTTCGGCTTGGCGTCGGGGTCTGTCTCCCAGATGGCCTTGACGTTGTTTGCCATGTGTGTGAGTGCCTCTCGTTAGGTGCTGTACCAGCCGTTCGCGCCGGTACAGTAGTTATGGTGGGGTGGAGCCGAAATGTGACGCTCTTCCGAGCCTCAATTTTGAGCTCCGCAAGTCGACTAGCAGAGCTCAGTCGTCGAACTCACCGCGTGCGGCACGGCGGTGGAGGCGGTCGATGAACGGACGCCCCTCCCGCTCCGCGGCTTCGAGCTCGTACATCGAGTCGTAGATGGGCCGGAGGTGCGACTCCAACAGGTCTCGCGGGGTCGCAGCGCACATCGTCCAGTCGCGTACAGCCGTGACGTCAGCCGCGAACGCACGGAGGCGGTCGATCTCGCGGCGTAGCGCCGCAAGATGCGCGTCCTTCAGCGCCATGGCCTCCATACCGAAGTTCGCCTCATCGGCCGCACGCCGGCGGGCGGAGGTCCAGGCGAGACGGTAACGGTCGCGGGAAGCCACGTGTTCGGCGGATGCCTCCAGCAGCGCACGGAGCGCGTCACCCGTCGCGCGGGCCTCCCGACGCCACGCGTTAACTGTGTACCGGGCGTACCGCCAGGCAGCGCGCAGCGACCGTGCCCGACGTCGGGCCGACCTCCACGCCGCCGCGTAGCGGTCGCGCTCCTCCGTCAGCTCCTCCGCCCGGTGCTCCCAGTAGCCGACCAGCGACGTCAGTCGCTCGATCTCCGCATGAGCCTCCGCGACGTCGGCAGTCAGGTTGTCGGTGTCTGCCATCTCTCCTCCTCGATGTCCGTGTGTGCCTTGCTGAGCGCCCCCGGGCTCAGCCGGGTAACCGACATTGGAGGTTCCAGCGGCATCACCCTGAGCGGGCCCGCAAAGGCGTCCAGGCGCACCGAGTCGGGATCCTGGCCCATCCCCAACACAATCCGGGGAAGCCATCCGTCGTACCGCTCCGCCTTCAGCCGTGCCGCGTACCGCTGGTACATCCGGAGCTTCTCGCGCACCTGCCGCAGCTCCCAGTGGATCCGCTCGTCCTGCTCGATCTGCCAGAACGAGCGGCCGGCGTATCCGGGGAAGGTCTCACACCGGACGCACGCCGCTGCACGCCCGTGCCAGGGCGTCTCGCGGAACTCCTCGCGGGGTAGGCGGCGTCGGCAGCGACCGACACAGAGCAACACCTTACGGCCGGTCATGCCGCCTCCAACTCTGCCAACTGACGGTGATAAAACTTCAGCGCTTCGAGCCGAGTGCCCAGGTAGCTCGGTACATCGCCACCCGCCTCCAGATCCGCAAATCTCTTGCGGTAATGGGCAATGCGCTGCTTGCGCGCCGCTGCCGCCTCCTCCGCATCCGTCGGGAGAGCGCACTCCGGCAGCGCGTCAACGATGACGAGCCGGTCAGGACCGACGTGCACACGCTCACGAGGCGTACCCCATGACGCCGACCCTCCGTACGCCCGACGGACGACCTTTACCCACACGCGGCCCGACGGGGTGAAGCCGTCGATGATGCCCTCCACGAGCGCAATGGACCGGCCCACAGGGGCGCCGTAAATGCACAGCGCCCCTGTCACAATGTCAACGCCGCGTGCGTCCTGTGCGGTACTCACTTCCCACCGCCCGCGACAGCAGCCACCGTCGCCGCCAGCCACGCACAGGCGACGTGCTCCGCCATCGGTGGCGACCAGCCGCGCGACTCCAGATCGCGCCGCATGCCGTCAGCGAAGTCGTAGAGCGGCTCCATGAGACCAGCGGCTTCGAGGAGACCCGTTGTCAGTGCGTGCTTCATCTCCTCCGTGGAGGGCGGCTGTATGGGGTCGAACATCAGCGGCCTCCCCGCGGGTGGTCCCCAATGAGTTGGGACGCCTGCCGGAGACGGCGAGCGTGCTCCCTCTCCTCGTCGATACGGGCGACCGCGCGGCAGCAAGCGACCGCAACAGCCCGGCGGCCGTTGGGCTCATCCTCACGGACAAGCGCGGTGATCAGCAGCCGGGAACCGAACCGCTTCCGCCGCTCACGCACTTCTACTTCGAGGTAGCCCATACCGTCGTCCTTCACTCGGTAGAACCACCCCTCCGGCAGTTCCGGGGCCCCGGCCGCGACAAGTTCGGCCATGCTCATGCGCTTACCTCCAGATCCGCCAGGAGCGCGCGAGCGGGACGCTCGTCGTCGACCATGCCGAAGTTGTTCACGAGCCCCAGCGCGCGGCGGATGAGCTCCAGCTCCGCGATAGTCAGCTCCACGTCGACAGTGCCGGTGGACTTGATCTTGGCCATCAGTTCTCCTCCACGATCGCCAGAATCCGGCGGATGGCGTCGGTGCTCAGTCGCCGGGCAGGGGTTCCATGTCGTCGCTCGATTCCTGCTGCGTAGAGGCGGCGTTCCAATTCCGCATGCTCCAGGTCGGCCGCGTACTGTCCAGGGGTGCGCACCCTGTCGTGTCCGTAGTTGTCGTTCACCACTCCGTCGGTGCGGCTGAACCCCTGACGGTGGCCGGTGATGTACAGGTAGACGCGTCCCACCTTCGTGACCGTGACCTCCTGCGGGGTCGAACCTCGCTGGTACGAGCCCGTCAGGATCAAGGTGTCTCCGACCTTGACGTCCATGAGGTCATTCATGTCTGACCTCCGCCCGTGCTTCACGAACCCGCTGACGTTCTTCACGCCGTTGGTGCCAACGGCGTCGACCGGTGTGCGGGACGGGGAGGCTCACGGCGACCACTCCTTGTTGGCCAACTCGTTCAGCAGCGCGGCGCCCTCGTTGTCGCCCAGGTCGCGGAGGGCTCGGTATGCACGGATCAGCGCCTGATACCGCATCCGCTCCGCCGTCGCTACTCGTGACGGCTCGTACATCCACCGGGGGCGCAGCCTGAACAACAGCCCGTCACCCTCAACGGCGTCAACGGTGAGGTCGTCGCCGCTCATCGAACCGTTGGGGTATGCGAGGAACTCGCGAAGTCGCTGTGTGTCTCGGTGGTAGACGTAGATCGATGGGTAGCTCACTTCTCCACCTCCGGGTCGATGAAGTCGGCCGCACCCAAAAGCCCCTTGACCGCGTCATCGCCGTCCAGATACGGGAACTCCCGCTCCACGGCCTCGATGACGTCCTCCGCGCCGGCCCGGATCTTCTCCGCCAGTTCGTGCGCAATACCGTCGAGCAGCTTGCCCACCAGCTCGGCGTTGCCGTCGTAGTAGTACGTCAGGGCGTGCTTAGCCACGCTGTGAAAGCTCACGTCTGCACCTCCGGGTCGATGAGGTCGGCCGCAAGCATGGCGTCGGTACCGCTCAGCACCTCTTGCGACGCCTCAAAGGCTTCGTGGAACTCCGCACGGA